>NZ_BAAAYN010000003.1:19960-74479 GCF_039536245.1 Cryptosporangium minutisporangium
GGCCGTCGCCGCAGCGGTGGCGGCGGAGCGGTGCCGCCGGGTCACCGCGTCCGCCCACCAGCTCGGTGGCGGCGACGGTTTCCACGCCGACCGGCCGCTGCACCTCTGGTACCGCCGGGTCAAGGCCGCCGAGCCGGTGCTGGGCGGCCCGCGGTGGCACCGCGCGGTCGTGGCCTCGACGCTTCTCGACTCCCCCCGATCGGAAGGTTCCGGATGACCACACCCACACAGATCCCGTTCGTGGATTTCCTCGAGCTCGGAGACGAACCCCATCTCCTCGCCGAGGAGTGCACGGAGTGCGCGGCCCGCTACTTCGGCCGCCGCAACGCGTGCGCGAGCTGCGGCGCCCGGGACTTCCACCGCGTCCCGGTCGCGACGACCGGCGAGGTCCGCGCCTTCACGATCGTCACGTTTGCGGCGCCGGGTGTCCCGGTGCCGTTCGTCGCGGCGGTGGTGGACTGCGACGGCACCAGCGTGCGCACCAACCTGGTGGACGTCGAGCCCGACGCGGATCACGTCCGCCTCGGCATGAAGGTAGCGCTGACGACGTACGCGACCGGCACCGACGAGGCCGGTGTCGAGGCAGTCAACTACGCCTTCCGTCCCGTGGAGGGGTGAACGACATGGCAGAGGACCTCTGGATTCTCGGAATCCACATGACGAAGTTCGGCAAGCACCCGGACGAGGACCTGGTCGACCTGGCGTCCGAGGCGGCGCTCGGCGCGCTGTCCGACGGCGGCGTGACGATGAAGGACATGGGGGTGCTCGCCGCAGGCAACCTGCTCGGGGGCGTCGGCAGCATCGGGCAGTTGCTGCAGAAGCAGATCGGTCAGACCGGCATCCCGGTCTACAACGTGCAGAACGCGTGCGCGACCGGCGCGACCGCGCTGCGGACCGTGTGCATGGCGATCAAGGCCGGTGAGGCCGAGATGGGCCTCGCGGTCGGCGTCGAGAAACTGTCCGGCGCCGGGCTGCTCGGCGCGCGTCCGCGCAAGGACGAGAGTGGCGAGTGGACGCGGTCGGGGCGGCTCGGCGCGGTCGGCGGGGTCGACGGCCGGATCGGCACCGAGACGATGGCCGGGGTGTTCGCGCAGGTCGGCATGGAATACACGCATAGGTACGGCGGCACTGTGTCTTCAGCCTTCGAGCTGTTCGCGCGGATCAGCGAGAAGAACCACGCCCACTCGACGTTGAACCCGCTCGCCGCGTACCAGAAGCGGATGAGCCTGGAGCAGATCATGGGCGACGTCATGATCGCCTACCCGAACACCCGGCCGATGTGCTCGGCGAACACCGACGGGGCCGCGGCGGCCGTGATCGTGGGCGACGCGGCGCTGCGGCGGTTGTCGCTCGAACAGCGGCGTCGCGCGGTGAAGATCGCGGCCTCGGTGCTCACCAGTGACCCGTGGACCGAGGCGTGCCAGGTGCTGCCGGACGTCAACACGCTGACCCGCGCCGCCGCGCGGCAGGCGTACGAGGCGGCCGGCGTCGGGCCGGGAGACCTGGACCTGGTCGAGCTGCACGACTGTTTCGCGACCGCGGAGCTCGTGCACTACGACAACCTGATGCTCTGCGAGGAAGGCGGGGCGGTGGACTTCTTCGAGTCCGGCGCGCCCTGGCGGGACGGCTCGACGCCGGTGAACGTCTCCGGTGGGCTGCAGTCCAAGGGGCATCCGATCGCGGCGACCGGCATCGCGAACGTCTGGGAGGTCGCGACCCACCTCCGCGGCGAGGCCGGGCAGCGGCAGATCGACGGAGCGCGGGTGGGACTGGCCCACGTCATCGGGCTCGGCTCCGCGTGCGGCGTCCACATCCTGGAGAAAGCCGCCGCGTGACGCACGCGGGCCCGGCCGCACCGCGGCCGGGCCCGACGCGACCCGCGCGTCGAGCGCCTACATCATGTATAAAGTATCAATCACGCTAACACTGGAGGAGACATGGCGACTGCGACTGCTCTGAAGATCGAGCGCCGATCCGCCGCGCTCGGTGCGATCATCACCGGCGTCGAGCTGGCCGGTGGCGTCGACGACGCGACGCTGAAGGCGCTCCAGGACGCGTTCCTGCAATACCAGGTCATCTGCATCCGTGGTCAGCAGGCGATGACGCCCGACGACCAGCTGGCGTTCGCCTCCCGCTGGGGAGAGGTGTCCGTGCACCCGTACGTGCCCAGCATCGAGGGCCACCCCGGCGTGATGAAGATCCACGAGCCGACGCCGCTCACCCAGCGCTGGCACGCCGACACCACGCACGCGGAGAAGCCGCCGGCGCTGAGCATGCTGCTGGCCCGGGTGATTCCGGAGGTGGGCGGCGACACGATGTGGTCGAACGCCGCGCTGGTCTACGAGGACCTGTCGCCGGGCCTGCGGGCGACGCTGGACACGCTGCGCGCGGTCCACCAGGGGACGACGCTCGCCAACCAGGCCGGGCTGGACCGCACCGCGGTCACCCAGACGCACCCGGTGGCGCGGACCCACCCGATCACCGGGCGGAAGGCGCTGTTCGTCAACGCCGACTACACCACGCACATCGACGGGTGGACGCACGAGGAGAGCGCGCCGCTGCTGTCGTACCTGTACGCGCAGGTCGGGCGCCCCGAGTACGTCTACCGGCACAAGTGGCGCGTCGGTGACCTGGTGATCTGGGACAACCGGTGCACGCAGCACGCGGTGGTCGGCGACACCGGTGGCGCCGAGCGCGTCCTGCACCGCGTGACCCTGCTCGGCGACCGCCCGGTCTGACGGTTCCGGCCCCGGGCGCGCAGGGCGCGCCCGGGCCCTCACGCCTTGGGGCCGCCGGCGACGTAGAGCACCTGGCCGGAGACGAAGCCCGCGGCCTCGCCGACGAAGAACGACACCGCGTGGGCGATGTCCTCCGGAACGCCGGCCCTGGCCACCGGGATCTGCGCCGCCCGCGCGGTGACGTACGCGTCCCAGTCCTGGCCGAGCCGCTCGGCCGTGGCCTTCGTCATCTCGGTCTGGATGAACCCGGGCGCGATGCTGTTCACCGTGATGCCGAACTTCCCCAGCTCGATCGCGAGGGTCTTGGTGAGGCCCTGGATCCCGGCCTTCGCCGCGGCGTAGTTCGCCTGGCCGCGGTTGCCCAGCGCGGACGTGCTCGACAGGTTGACGATCCGGCCCCAGCGGGCCGCGACCATGTGCGCCTGGACCGCCTTGGTCATCAGGAACGTGCCCCGCAAGTGCACCGCGATCACCGCGTCCCAGTCGGACTCGCTCATCTTGAACAGCAGGTTGTCGCGGGTGATCCCGGCGTTGTTGACCAGCACCGTGGGTGCGCCCAGCGTCTCGGTCACCCGGGCGACGGCGGCCGCCACCGCTTCGGCGTCCGCGACGTCGGCGCCGACCGCGATCGACCGGCCACCGGCCGCGGAGATCGTGTCTGCGGTCTCCTTCGCGGCGGGCTCGTCCAGGTCGAGCCCGGCGACGGCGAGGCCGTCGGCGGCCAGACGAACGGCGGTCGCGGCGCCGATGCCCCGGGCAGCCCCGGTGACGATGGCGACCCGGGAAGCGGACGTGCTCATGCGGTCTCCTCCGGTCGAACGATCGCGCCTACTATATATTGTCTACGACATCGACAGGAGCACATCGATGCTGGCCGCACTGCTGCTCGATCACCCGTTCCCCGACGACGAGCCGCTGCTGCACACGGCCGACCGGATGCTGACCGCCGGCGAGGCCCGCGCCGGGGTGACCGAGCTCGCCCAGCGGCTCCGAGCCGGCGACGTCCGGCCGGGCACCGCGGTCGCGGTCCGGCTGCCGAACAGCCCCGAGTCGGTGATCGCGATGACCGCGATCTGGTCGGCCGGTGCCGTCTTCGTGCCGGTGAACGCCGCCGCTCCCGCCGCCGAGGCCGAGCGGGCGCTGGAGGCGGCGCGGCCGGCCGCGCTGGTGGAGCCCGCCCCGGACGGCGGTCTCCACGTGCGCCACCTGGACGGAGCGGTCCGGACCTACCCGGACGGCACAGCGTTCCTCACCTGGACGTCCGGCACGACCGGCACGCCGAAAGCCATCCTGCACACCCACGACGGGTACCTGGAGCTGCTCGACCGGGTGCTCGGTCCGCTGCGCGGCCGGGGCCCGTCGGGGCGGCCACCCTCCCCGAACCTCATTCCGGTGTCGCTCGCGCTCAACAGCGGTATCTACAACGCGCTGTTCGGTCTGCGTGCCGGCGCCGCGCTGGTGATCATGGACCGGTTCCGGCCGCGCGAGTTCGCCGACCTGCTCGCCCGGTTCGGCATCCGCTCCACCGTGCTGCCCCCGGCCGCGATCGTGACGCTCAACGCGTCGGACGTGGAGGCGCTCTCGCCGCTGCGATACGTCCGGAGCATCACCGCGCCGCTCTCCCCGCTCCACGCGCGCCGGTTTACCGACCGGTTCGGCGCGTTCGTCCTGAACAGTTACGGCCAGGCCGAGGTCGGCGAGGTGATCGGCTGGACCGCCGCGGACGCGAAGGCGCATCCGGAGAAGGTCGGCGCCGCCGGGCGTCCGCTCCCGGGGGTGGCCGTGCGGATCGCGGCCCCGGAGGGCGAGATCGGCCCGCTGTGGGTGCGGCCGCCGCGGATGGCGTCCGGGTACGCGACCGGCGAGCAGCTCGCCGACCGGATCGACGCCGAGGGTTTCGTCGACACCGGTGACCTCGCCCGCGTCGACGCCGACGGGTTCGTCTGGATCGAAGGGCGGGCCGGCGACCTGATCAACCGCGGCGGCAACAAGGTGTTCCCCGAGCAGGTCGAGGAGGTCCTGCGGCTGAGCCCGGCGGTCGCCGAGGCCGCGGTGGTCGGCGCACCCGACGACCGGCTGGGCGAGGTGCCGGTGGCGTTCGTCGTCGACGCGCCGGGCGCTCCGCCCGCTCCCGACGAGGCGCTCGCCAAGCTGTGCCGGGAGCACCTGGTGGCGTACAAGGTGCCGGTGGCGTTCGTCGTCGACGCGCCGGGCGCTCCGCCCGCTCCCGACGAGGCGCTCGCCAAGCTGTGCCGGGAGCACCTGGTGGCGTACAAGGTGCCGGTGGCGTTCGTCGTCGACGCGCCGGGCGCTCCGCCCGCTCCCGACGAGGCGCTCGCCAAGCTGTGCCGGGAGCACCTGGTGGCGTACAAGGTGCCGGTGGCGTTCCACCGCGTGGACGCCCTGCCCCGCACCGAGGTCGGCAAGCTGCGCCGGGGTGACCTCGTCCGGCGGCTCGCGTAAAATGCCGCAAACGGCGCATAGCGGCAGCAACCTCGCGTCAGTGCACGTGGATCACGTCAGAATTCGAGAAGCGCTGGTCTTTGCGGCCCAACTAGCGTGGCCACGGACGAGGTGACCGCCGCCGCACGGATGGAGACACGATGAGCATGGCCACGGGGACGGACACGCGTTCGGCCGCACCACAGAGCGTTCACAGCGCCGACAGCCACGACGTGATCCGCGTGCACGGTGCGCGGGTGAACAACCTCAAGGACGTCAGCGTCGAGATCCCGAAGCGGCGGCTGACGGTCTTCACCGGCGTCTCCGGGTCGGGCAAGAGCTCTCTGGTGTTCGGCACGATCGCCGCCGAGTCGCAGCGGCTGATCAACGAGACCTACAGCGCGTTCGTGCAGGGCTTCATGCCGACGCTCGCGCGACCCGAGGTCGACGTCCTGGACGGGCTGACCACGGCGATCATCGTCGACCAGGAGCGCATGGGCTCCGACCCACGCTCCACGGTCGGCACCGCCACCGACGCGAACGCAATGCTGCGCATCCTGTTCAGCCGGCTCGGGCAGCCGCACATCGGCTCGCCGCAGGCGTTCTCGTTCAACGTCGCCTCGATCAGCGGCGCCGGGGCGGTCACGCTCACGAAGGGCGGCGAGACGACCAAGGAGCGGCGCACCTTCAGCATCACCGGGGGCATGTGCCCGCGCTGCGAGGGTCGGGGCTCGATCAACGACATCGACCTGACCGCGCTCTACGACGACAGCAAGTCGCTCAACGAGGGTGCGATCACGATCCCCGGCTACACCATGGAGGGCTGGTACGGCCGGATCTTCCGGGGCGCCGGCTACTTCGACCCGGACAAGCCGATCAAGAAGTACACGAAGAAGGAGCTGCACGACCTGCTCCACCGGGAGCCGACCAAGATCAAGATCGACGGCATCAACCTGACGTACTCGGGCCTGATCCCGTCGATCCAGAAGTCGTTCCTCTCCAAGGACATCGACGCGCTGCAGCCGCACATCCGCGCGTTCGTCGAGCGGGCGGCGACGTTCACGGTCTGCCCGGAGTGCGGTGGCTCCCGCCTGTCCGAGGCGGCCCGGTCGTCGAAGATCAACGGCACGAACATCGCCGACGCGTGCGCGATGCAGATCAGCGACCTGGCCGAGTGGGTGCGCGGCCTGGACGAGCCGTCGGTCGCGCCGCTCCTGGGCAAGCTGCAGCACACGCTCGACTCGTTCACCGAGATCGGCCTCGGGTACCTGTCGCTGGACCGGCCGTCGGGCACGCTCTCCGGCGGTGAGGCGCAGCGGACCAAGATGATCCGCCACCTCGGGTCGTCGCTGACCGACGTCACCTATGTCTTCGACGAGCCGACGATCGGCCTGCACCCGCACGACATCCAGCGGATGAACGACCTGCTGCGCCAGCTGCGCGACAAGGGCAACACGGTGCTCGTCGTCGAGCACAAGCCGGAGGCGATCGCGATCGCCGACCACGTTGTCGACCTGGGCCCCGGCGCCGGTAGCGCGGGTGGGACCGTCTGTTTCGAGGGCACGCTCGAGGGGCTGCGCGCCAGCGACACGCTCACCGGCCGCCACCTCGACGACCGCGCCACGCTCAAGCCGTCGGTGCGTACGTCCACCGGGGCCCTCGAGATCCGCGGCGCCTCGACCCACAACCTGCAGGGTGTCGACGTCGACATCCCCCTCGGCGTCCTGGTCGTGGTGACCGGGGTGGCCGGGTCCGGTAAGAGCTCGCTGATCCATGGCTCGGTGGCCGGTCGGGAGGGGGTCGTGGCGATCGACCAGACCGCGATCCGCGGCTCGCGCCGGAGCAACCCGGCGACCTACACCGGCCTGCTCGACCCGATCCGCAAGGCGTTCGCCAAGCGGAACGGTGTGAAGCCGGCGCTGTTCAGCGCGAACTCCGAGGGTGCCTGCCCGAACTGCAACGGGGCCGGTGTCATCTACACCGACCTGGGGATCATGGCCAGCGTCGCGACCCCGTGCGAGGTGTGCGAGGGCAAGCGGTTCGAGGCCTCGGTGCTCGACTACCACCTGGGCGGTCGCGACATCAGCGAGGTGCTCGGGATGTCGGTCGCCGACGCCGTCGAGTTCTTCGCGGACGGTGAGGCGCGCACGCCGGCCGCGCACAAGATCCTGGAGCGCCTCGCGGACGTGGGGCTCGGCTACCTCACGCTCGGCCAGCCGCTCACCACGCTCTCCGGCGGTGAGCGGCAGCGGCTCAAGCTCGCGACCCGGATGGGGGACAAGGGCGGCGTCTACATCCTCGACGAGCCGACCACCGGCCTGCACCTGGCCGACGTCGAGCAGCTGCTCGGTCTGCTCGATCGGCTCGTCGACGCCGGCAAGTCGGTGATCGTCATCGAGCACCACCAGGCCGTGATGGCACACGCCGACTGGATCATCGACCTGGGGCCCGGTGCCGGCCACGACGGCGGCCGGATCGTGTTCGAGGGCGTGCCCGCCGACCTCGTCGCCGCCCGGTCCACGCTCACCGGCGAGCACCTCGCCGCGTACGTGGGGGCCTGACCTGGATTCGCCGATGCGCCACGGAGTCGCCCGCTGCGGAGCGGCTTCGTGGCGCGTTCGGGCGCCCTTTGTGGCGTGGAGCGCCGTTCACATCATGATGACAAATGCGGGCGCAGTTGTTATATCGGTGCAGGATTGACTTTTGTCGGTAAAGGTCTATAACGGACACGCGTACCTCGAGACAGAAGCGTCTCGGGGCCCTTTCCCCCGAAGGAGTACGCGTGTTGTCTTCAACTCTCCGCAAGCGTCTCGCGACGGCCGTGACGTTAGGCGCCGCGGCCGGCGCCGTCCTGCTGGTCGGCGACCCCGCCCACGCCGACACCGTGACCGTCAACTACGCGTGTGAGACCCCGCTGTCCGGCACGCAGACCGGCGACGTCGAGGTCACGGTCACCGCACCGGCCACCGCGACGGTCGGCGAGACCGTCGAGATCACGGTGACGACCGGGCCGACTCCGGTCGTCGCGCCGATCGAGTTGGCGGCCGGGAGCGTGACCCCGAGCGCCGAAGGCATCGTCTCCGGAGCCCAGACCGGCACGGTGATCGTCACCGGACCACCGAACGCGGAGGCGATCCCGGCCGGATCGCCGGTGCAGCTGCCCCCGATGATCGGACAGCTGACGCTCACCACGGCCGGGCAGGTCGATCTGACGCCTGGCACGGCCTCGGCGGTCGCGAGCACCATCTTCGGCACGTTCACGATCCCCTGTACACCGGCGTCGCCGCCCGGCGTCGCCGCATCCATTCAGGTGAGCTGATCCCGGACAGGTCCTAGGCCCGGGCGGCCGGGCCGAGGACCTGCCTGGCGATGATCACCTGCTGGATCTGGCTGGTTCCCTCGTAGATCCGGAACAGCCGGGCGTCGCGGTAGAACCGCTCGACCGCGACCCCTCGCATGTACCCGGCGCCGCCGTGCACCTGGACCGCGCGGTCGGCGACCCGGCCGACCATCTCCGAGCAGAAGTACTTCGCGGCGGCCGGCCCGGTGATCCGGTCGGTGCCGGCGTCGTAGGCGCGGGCGACGTCGAGCACGAGCGCGCGCCCGGCGTACTGGTCGGTCACCGAGTCGGCGATCAACCCCTGGACGAGCTGGAACCGGGCGATCGGCTTGCCCCCCGCGTTCCGGGAGCGGGCGAACTCGCACGCCTCGTCAACCAGCCGCGCGGCCATCCCGACGCAGAGCGCCGCGATGTGGATCCGGCCGTGCGCCAGACACTGCGCCGCGATGCGGAAGCCGTTGTTGAGGCCCGCGGCGCCGCCGACGACGGCGTCCGACGGGAGGATGACCTCGTCCAGGTGGACGTCCGCGGTGTGCGCGCCGAACTGGCCCATCTTCCGGTCCGGCGCGCCGACGGTGAGGCCGGGTGTGTCCGCCGGGACCAGGAACGCAGTGATGCCGCGGTTGCCCGGGGCGTCCGGGTCGGTGCGGGCGAACACCATGAACACGTCCGCGACCGGCGCGTTCGTGATGTACCGCTTGGACCCGTTCAGCACCCAGCGGTTGCCCTCGAGGCGGGCGCTGGTGGTGAGCGCCGACGGATCCGAACCGGCGTCGGCCTCGGTGAGCGCGAACGACGCGGTCACCTCACCGGACGCCAGCCGGGGGAGCCAGGACTTCTTCTGCTCCTCGGTGCCGCCCTCCAGCAGCACGTGCCCGGCGATCCCGTTGTTCGTGCCGAACAGCGACCGCAGCGCGGGCGTCGTCCAGCCGAGCTCGAACACCAGCTCGCACTCCTGGGCGACGGTCAGGCCGAGCCCGCCGTACTGCACGGGGATCGTGAAGCCGTAGAGGCCCATGTCCTTGCAGGCGGCGACGATCGCCTCCGGGACGGCGTCGGTCGTGTCGATCTGCTCTTCGCGGGGGACGACCTCGTTCCGCACGAACGTGCGCACCGCATCGACGATCGCGGTCAGGTCAGCAGAATCCACGAATCAGTCCTCCGGGGTGCGGGCGCCGAGCACGCCGGCGGCGCGCAGGTCGGCGAGTTCGTGCGGGGTCAGGCCGAGCTCGGTGAGGACGGCGTCGGTGTGCGCGCCCAGTGCCGGGACCGGGCCCATCGGTGCGGTGTGGCCGGCGACGATCGCGGGTGGCAGCAGCGCGCGCACCGGTCCGGCGGGGGTGTCGACGTCGCGCCACCGATCCCGGGCGGCCAAGTGCGGGTGCTCGACGACCTCGCTCGGCGTCCGGTAGACCGAGTTGCCGATCCCGGCCGCGTCCGCCGCCGCCTGGACGTCGACCAGCGACCGTTTTCCGCACCACTCGCCGAGCAGCGCGTCGAGTTCGGCGCGGTGCGCCACCCGGTCGGGGTTGTGCCGGTACCGCTCGTCCGTGACCAGGTCGGGGCGCCCGAGCAGGTCGGTGGCGAGCCGTGCCCACTCCGCGTCGTTGGTCGTCCCGAGCACCACCGTGCGGCCGTCCGCGGTGTGGTAGGCCCCGTACGGCGCGACCGCGGGCGAGCCCATGCCGACCGGCTGCTGGTCGACACCGGTCGCCGCGGTCCAGGTCAGGGGGTACCCCATCAGCTCGGTCATCGCGTCGAACATGCTCACCGCGAGCCGGGCGCCGACCCCGGTGGTGGCCCGCTCGGTGAGCGCGCCCAGCACCGCGATCGCCGCGTAGAGGCCGGTCACCCCGTCCGCGAACGGCGGCCCCGGCTTCGCCGGCGCGCCCGGCGTCCCGGTGATCGCGCAGACACCGGTCTCGGCCTGCACCAGCAGGTCGTACGCGCGTTTGCCGGAGAGCGGGCCTCCGGTGCCGTACCCGGAGATCTCGACGCTCACCAGCCGCGGATGGTCCCGGTCCAGGTCGTCGGCGCCCAGCCCCAGCCGGGACACCGCACCCGGCGCGAGGTTCGAGACCAGCACGTCCGCGGAGTCGAGCAGGCGATGCAGCACGGTCCGCCCGTCCGGGTGCCGGACGTCGAGCGCGACCGACTCCTTGCCCCGGTTGAGCCAGACGAAGTGCGCGGCGAGGCCTCCCACGACGTCGTCGAAGCCGCGGGTGAAGTCGCCACCCCGCGGGTTCTCCACCTTCAGGACGCGGGCGCCGAGGTCGCCGAGCGTCCGGGTGCAGAGCGGAGCGGACACCGCCTGCTCCAGCGCGACCACCGTGACGCCGGCCAGCGGCTGGCCCGGATTGACGCCGTGACGCGGTCCACGCGGGTCGTGGAGCACATCGGGGTGAGAATCCGCGTGCCGATCGTCAGAAGGCATGGTCGAGATGATCGCTGACGCGGGTCCAGTGCGTGGCCGCTGAGCCGAGAATCTCGTCGTCGGTGATCGCGCGCTTGTAGTAGAGGTGCGCCTCGTGCTCCCAGGTGAACCCGATGCCGCCGTGCAGCTGGATCGCGTCCGCGGCGACCGCGGCCGCGGCTTCGGCGCAGTAGGCCTTCGCGAGCGCCGCGGCGACAGCCGGGTCCTCGTCCGCTTCGTGGGCCGCGGCCGCGTGCCGGGCCGCCGAGCGCGCCAGCTCGACCTTGATCAGCATGTCCGCGGCGCGCTGCTTGATCGCCTGGAACGAGCCGATCGGCCGCCCGAACTGGACCCGCTGCTTCGCGTAGGCGACCGTGACGTCGAGGCACTGCTGTGCGACGCCGACCAGCTCGGCGGCGAGCAGGACGCGGGCGGCGTCGAGGGCCGGCTCGAGACCGGTCGTGTCGGTGCCGACCCGGGTCGCGGGAGTGCGGAGGAGCTCGACGACGGCCTGGCGGCGGGTCAGGTCGAGGCTCATCAGCGGCGTCCGGGTGAGGCTCTCGTCGGCGTCCACCGCGAAGACGCCCGATCCGTCCGGGCCTTCCGCCACCACCAGGAGCAGACCGGCGGTCGCGCCGTCGACGACCCGCTCCACCCGGCCGCTGAGCCGCCACTCGTTCCACAGGTGCGGCTCGGCGGTGACGGCGGGTTCGCCGGCCGCCGCGTCGGGGAGCGCGACCGTCGCGGTGAGCGTCCCGGCGGCGATCGGCGGCAGCCAGCGCTTGGCTGCCTCGGCGTCACCGGTGGCGAGCAGCAGCGGTACCGCGAGCCCGACGGTGGAGAACAACGGTGCGCAGACCAGCGTCCGCCCGGCCGCCTCGAAGACGTCGGCGAGCGCCGGGAGCGGCAGCCCGAGGCCGCCGTACTCCGCGGGGACGCCGAGACCGGGAAGACCGGTCTCCCGTGCCCAGCGCCGCCAGGCCTCCGGGTCGTACCCGGCCGGGGTCGCCATCAGCTCCCGGATGCGGGACGGCGGGCAGGAGTCGGCGAACACGGTGGCGGCGAGTTCGCCGACGTCCGCACCGAAGGGCTCGTCCATGCACAGGCTCCACGTCTGTTGCTTTGAGGGCCAGCTGATGCATCAAGTACTTTGTATAAAATCTAACATGCGACTACCCTCCGGCTCATGACTCCGCCACCGGAACTCGTGGCCTGCGCCACCCCGGACGAGGCCGTCGCGGCCGCGCTGGACTGGGTCCGCCGGAGCGCCCCGTCGTCCTGGGTGCGGGCGGCCGAGACGGGCGGTGCCTCCGCGGTCCGGCAGGTCCGCACCCCCGACGAGTACCGCACCTGGTACCCCACGCTCGCCGAGTCCGGTCTGGTGGTGCCGGCCTGGCCGGTTGCGTACGGCGGGCTGGACTGGGCACCGGCGATGGCGGCCGCCGCCGATCGAGCGCTGCGCCCGTACCACCTGCCCCGGCTCAACCCCCTCGGCCTCAACCTCGCCGCCCCCGCGCTGTTCGCGCACGGCACCGAAGACCAGCGGCTGCGGTACCTGCCGCCGATCGTGCGCAACACCGAGGTCTGGTGCCAGCTGTTCAGCGAACCCGGGGCGGGCAGCGACCTGGCGTCGCTCTCCACCCGGGCGGTGCGCGACGGGGACCACTGGCGGATCACCGGGCAGAAGGTGTGGACGACGTGGGCGCACCTCGCCGACTACGCGGTCCTGCTCGCCCGCACCGACCCGGACGCGCCGAAACGGGCGGGCATCACGTACTTCCTGATCGCGCTCGACCAGCCGGGCGTCGAGATCCGGCCGCTGCGGCACCTCGGCGGGGAGATCGACTTCAACGAGGTGTTCCTCGCCGACGCGGTGGTGCCGGACGCCCAGCGGGTCGGCGCGGTGAACGACGGCTGGCGGGTCGCACGGGCGACGCTCTCCGGCGAGCGGCAGATGGTGTCCGGCTCCGGGTCCGGCGGGGTCGACCGGATCGGTGGCGCCGGCGCCGGGCGGCTGGTGCGTTTGGCCAAGGAGCGCGCGGCCGCGGTGCCCGGCACTGGCTGGGACGACCCGCTGGTCCGCGCCGACGTCACCCGGCTCTGGGCCGAGGAACAGCTGCGCGCCTGGACCAACCAGCGGGTGCGGGCGACGGTCAAGGCCGGGCGGGCACCGGGGCCGGAGAGCTCGATCGGCAAGGTGCACGGCTCCGATCTCAACCAGCGGATCCAGGCCAGTGCGGCGGCGCTGCTCGGGCCGGGCCGGACGACGTGGCGGGCCGCCGCGGACGCCTGGTCCGACGCCGTCGAGGCCTATCCGGACGGGATGCCGGCCGAGGTGCGGGGCGCGCTGCGCAGCCGGGCCAACACGATCGAGGGCGGAACGACCGAGGTGAACAAGAACATCATCGCCGAGCGGGTCCTCGGGCTGCCGCGGGAGCCCGACCCGTGGGAGGGGAAGCCGTGGCGTGAGGTGCCTCGTGGCTGAGACCGTGTCGCCGCGCTCTGCTCTGACCTCGGCCTCCGCGGAGACCGGGGGTGCGCGGTTGTGGCGGGCGTTGCGGGAGGCCGGGGTGCGTGCCGTCTACGGCGACGCCGACCGCGGCCTGCCGGTGACCGCGCGGGTACCGGCGCGGCTGGCTCCGACGCTGGTCGCCGCGCACGAGCGGGTGCACCGGGACCGTGCGGCGTCGTGGGTGGACGGGGTACTGACGATCGGCGGAGCCGCGGCGGCGTCCGGGGTTCCCGGGTCCGCCGGGGTAACCGGGACCTCCGGGGCTGCCGGGCCGTCCGGCGCGGCGGGCCCCGTGCTCGGCGGCGCGCCGGGCGGCTGGCAGGTCTTGCTCGACGAGCCGGACCGCGTGTCGGATCTCGTCGCGATGGCGGCGCACGCGGCGGCCACCGGGCGCGGTGTCGCGCTCCGCGTCGACCTCGATCTCGACCGGCCCGCACCGGACCGCCGGGCCGTCACGCCGGGCGCCGCTGCATCGGGCGCCGCTGCGTCGGTTGGCCCGATGCCCGCTGGCGCGGGCTCCGGGGGGCCGGACCCGGCCGGGGAGACGGAGGCGGCGCTCGCACTCCTGACGGCCGCGGAGCGGCCGGTCGTCCTCGTCGGACCCGGTGTGATCGCCGCCGGCGCAGTGCCCGGCCTGCACGCGTTCGCCACCGCCGGGCAAGTGGGCGTGCTGAACACCTGGGGCGCCAAGGGAGTCTTCACCTGGCAGAGCCCGCACCACTGGGCCACGATCGGCCTGCAGCGCGACGACTTCCGGCTGGCCGGGCTCGCCGACGCCGACCTGATCGTCGCCGTGGGCCTCGACCCGCACGAGTCGCCGGCCGCGTGCTGGCAGCTGGCGCCGCAGGTCACGATCGACCCGGCGTCGCTGGGGACGCTCGCGCTCGCGTGGCGGCGCCCGCCCGGGCTCCCGGAGATGCCCCCGCTGCGGCACCGGCTGGCCGAGGCCACCCAGCGTGGGTGGACGGTCGAGGCGGGGCCGTTGCCGCCGTCTCGGGTGACCCGGACCTACGGCGAGCTCGCCGCCCGCGGTGGGTTGATCGCCGCCGACCCGGGAGTCGCCGGCTACTGGGTCGCCCGGACTGTCGGCACCACGGTGCTCGACAGCGTGATCGTCCCGGGCGGCCGCGTCCCGGCGGGTTTCGCGATCGCCGCGGCGCTGGTGGCCCGGATCGCGTCCCCGGCGCGCCCGGTCCTCGCGGTGCTCGACGACCCCGCGTCGGTCGCCGGGTCCGCGGGTTCGCCCGGGTCCGCCGGTTCGGCCGCGGTGGCCGCGGGTTCGGCCGCGGCCACCGGGGCGGCCGAGCGTATCGGGGAACTGGTCGAGCTCGCCGCCTCGCTGGGGCTGCCGGTGCCCGTCGAAGCCTGGTCGGACGACGGACCGGCGCCGGACGCCGTCGCGCACGCCGCACGCCTGCGGGACGCCGTCCACGGCGAGTCGCCGGTCGTCGCACCCCTGCGGACCGATCCGCACTGGCTGGCCCGGATGACCGACGTCGCCGGACCGGTCGTCGCGTGGAGCCAGATTCTTCCGGCGAACGAGGGGAGTACTCATTCGTGAGCGGTACCAGCACCGGCGAACGAACGGCGCCGCGGATCACCGACGAGGCGATCGAGCGGTTACGCCGCCGGATCGGGATCCCGGTACCGAACCCTGCGCCACCGCACTACCGCGAGCCAGGCGTGGACGCGTTCCGCATCGTCGCGCAGGCCTACGGCGACGACAATCCGCTCTGGAGCGACCGGGACCACGGGGCGACGACGCGCTGGGGCGGGCCGATCGCACCGCCGCCGCTGGTCGGCGGCGACACGCTGGTCGGCGAGGACTCGGTCACCGGCATCCCGGAGGAGCACCGGGACCTGATGAAGGGCGATCCGCTGCGCGGCGTGCACGCGTTCTACGCGAGCAGCGCCCGGGAGTGGTGGGCGCCGCTCGAGCCGTACACGCGGGTCCGACGCCGGGACGCGCTGGTCGGCGTGCACGACAAGCCGAGCGGCTTCGCCGGGCGAGCGGTGCACGAGTGGACCGGTCAGATGTTCGGCGCCGCGGACGGTCCGCTGCTCGCCGCGCAGTACAAGCTGATGATCCGCACCGAGCGCGAGAAGGCCCGCGAGCGGAAGAAGTACGCGCAGATCCAGCCCTACGTCTACACCGACGCGGAGATCGACGACATCGAAGCCCAGGTCCTGGCCGAGCGGCGGCGTGGCGCCGAGCCGCGCTACTGGGAGGACGTCGCCGTCGGCGACGTGCTCGACCCGCTGGTGAAGGGGCCGCTGACCGTCACCGACATGGTCTGCTGGCACGTCGGCATGGGCATGGGGCTCTACGCGATCCGCCCGCTGGAGCTCGCGGTCGTCAACCGGCGCCGGATCCCGCGCTTCTACCACCGCGACGAGCTCAACGTCCCGGACGTGATGCAGCGCGTCCACTGGGACCCCGAGTTCGCGCGCCGCTCGGGTAATCCGACGACGTTCGACTACGGCCGGATGCGCGAGACCTGGCTGATCCACGCCTGCACGAACTGGATGGGCGACGACTCCTGGCTGTGGAAGCTCGACTGCCGGTTCGAGGCGTTCAACTACGTCGGCGACACCCAGTGGGTCCGCGGCGAGGTTGTCCGGCACTACCTGGCCGAGGGCGGCCGGCCCGCGGTGGACGTCACCCTGCGAACCGTGAGCCAGCGGGACGTCGAGACCACCACCGGCTCGGCGACGATCCTGCTGCCGAGCCGTGAGCACGGACCGGTTCGCCTCCCCGACCCGCCCGGCACCGATCTGGAGGGCGCGATGGCGGCGATAGTGGATCGGTTCGCGTCATGAGTGAAACCCCGGGTCTGGCCGTCGACCGGGACGGAACGATCCTGCGGATCACGCTGAACCGTCCGGAGAAGCGCAACGCGATCGACGACACGATGGTCGCCGGCCTGATCGACCTGATCATCGGCGCGGGCAGCGACGAGTCGGTGCGGGCGGTCCTGCTCGCCGGGGCCGGCGAGCACTTCTGCTCCGGTGCCGACATCATCGCCCGGAACGCAGGCGTCGACGGCCGGCCGCGGGTCGGCAGCATCCAGCGCCGCCTGCCCTGGCAGGCCCATCGGCTGGTGCCGGTGCTGCTGGAGACGCAGGTCCCGGTGGTCTGCGCGGTGCGGGGCTGGGCGGCGGGCATCGGCCTGTCGCTGGCGCTCGCCGCCGACGTCACGGTCGTCGCCGACGACGCGCGGCTCTGGGCGCCGTACGGTGCCCGCGGCTTCACCCCGGACGGCGGGATCACCTGGATGCTTCCGCGGCGCATCGGCGAGGTGCGGGCGCGCCGGATGCTGCTGCTCGGGGAGCGGGTGGACGGGGCGACCGCCGCCGAGTGGGGCCTGGTCGACCGGGCGGTCCCGGCCGCCGACGTCGACGCCGAGGCAGCCGGTCTCTCTGCGACGCTGGCCGACGGACCCACGGTGGCGCTCGGACTGGCGAAGTCGCTGCTGCACACCGGCCGGGCGGCGTCGCTCGAAGCGCACCTGCGGGACGAGGCGTTCGGTATGGAGCTCTCCTCCCGCAGCGAGGACTTCCGGGAAGGGCTCGCCGCGTTCCGGGAGAAGCGCTCGCCGAAGTTCACCGGCCGATGAGCAGCCCGTACCGCGGGCTGCGGATCGAACGGCGCGGCCCGGTCGGCTGGCTGGTGTTCGACCGGCCGGACGTCGGCAACGCGATGGACGCCGGAATGCTCGACGACCTGCCTCGGGCCTGGGCCGAACTCGACGCCGACCCGAGCGTCCGGGTCATCGTGAACACCGGGCGCGGACCGGCGTTCCAGACCGGTCTCGACGTCCGGCAGCTCGCGCGGGACCCCGCCGCGCTGCGCGAGCAGTCCCGGCGGACCAAACGCGCTGAACTGCGGTTGACCGGGTGGCACAACGGCGTCGGCAAGCCGGTGATCGCCGCGGTCAACGGCGTCTGCGCCGGGGGCGGCCTGCACTTCGTGGCCGACGCCGACTTAGTGCTCGCCGCGGAGTCGGCCACGTTCCTCGACCCGCACGTCTCGGTCGGCCAGGCGAGCGTGTACGAGCTGATCGGCCTGGCCCACCGCGGCGCTGTGGAGCCGGTGCTGCGGCTCGGACTGACCGGCCGGCACGAGCGGATGGACGCCGCCCGCGCGTACGCGCTGGGCATCGTCGGCCAGGTCGTTCCGGACGACGCCCTGGCCGAGACCGCCCAGGCCCTCGCCGAGACGATCGCGGACCGCCCCCCGGACGTGCTGCGCGCCACCAAGCGGACGCTCTGGGCAGCGCTCGAAACCGGCCGCACCACCGCCCTCCGCGCCGCCGCGGGCCGCGCGGCGTCGGCCCGCGCGGCGACTTCTCCCGCCGAGGCCGGCACCGAGACCGCTTTCGCCGACGCCGCGGGGCCAACCAGCGCGGGCGGCCTACCGCCTGCGGCTGCGCTAGCGACCGCGGCGGCTGTGCCCCGTGACCGATTCGCCATCGAGAGGACCGCGATGACCGCGTTGTCAGAACCGTCGGAGACCTACCGCTACACCGACTTCGAGACGCTGCGGATCGAGCGCCGCGGGCCGGTCGGCTGGCTGCTGTTCAACCGGCCCGAGCGACTCAACGCGATGACGAACCAGATGCGCGACGAGCTCGCCATCGCCTGGGTCGAGCTCGACCGCGATCCGGCAGTCCGGGTGATCGTCAACACCGGCGAAGGACGGGCGTTCCAGACCGGCGTCGACGTCGCGGAGATCGCGTCCGACGGCGTCGGCATGGAGCGGTACCGGGCGTCGATGGAGAACTTCGACGTGCACTTCACCGCCTGGCACCAGCAGGTCGCCAAGCCGGTCATCGCGGCCGTCAACGGCGTCTGCGCCGGCGGCGGCTTCCACTTCGTCGCCGACGCCGACGTGGTCATCGCGGCCACCGACGCGCAGTTCACCGACCCGCACGTCTCGATCGGCCAGGTGGTCGCGATCGAGGCGATCGGGCTGCTGCGCAAGATGCCGTTCGAGCCGGTGATGCGGATGGCGCTCACCGGTCGCCACGAACGGATGTCGGCCGAACGCGCCTACCAGCTCGGCATGGTCAGCCAGCTGGTGGAGCCCGACCAACTGCGGGACGCCGCACAGGAACTCGGCGAGCTGATCGCGCGGAACTCTCCGGTGGCGATGCGTGCCACGAAGCGCGCGCTGTGGGGGGCGTTGGAGACCGGCCTGACGGAGGCGTGCCGCGCGGGGGCCAAAGACCTGGTCAGCGTGTGGGGCCACCCGGACCAGACCGAGGGCCCGGCGGCCTGGGCCGAGAAGCGCGAGGCGAAGTGGGCGCCACTGAGCGACTAACCCGCAACGCGCGTACCCGCGATGTGCGCTCCGGGCGGGCGTCCGGCGGGGGTGCTCGCCCAGCGGGCCGATTTCGCGAACATCAACCTCTGCGCGTGTCCGGAGAGGTTGGGTTCCCGAAAATCCACCTCTGCGGGCCGCGGCAGAGGTTGGTTTCCCGAAAACTCGCTCCCGCGAGCCGGGGGAGCGGTTGGGTTCCCGAAAATGCATCTCTGCGGGCCGCGGCAGAGGTTGGGTTCCCGAAAATGCATCTCTGCGGGCCGCGGCAGAGGTTGGTTTCCCGAAAACTCGCTCCCGCGAGCCGGGGGAGCGGTTGGGTTCCCGAAAAGTCGCCCGAGGCCCGGCGCTCCACGCGCGTGCCTCGGGCCACGCCGCGCGCCTCGTGCCGCGTGCCCCGTGCCCCGTGCCGTGCCCCGTGCCGTGCCCCGTGCCGTGCACCCCGCGCCTCGAGTTTGCGTCCTTGCGCCTCGGCGCCGCGTCCTCGGCTGCTCGGTTCGTCTCTGCGCGGCTGGCGGATTGATAATGTATAAAGTACAGAGGGAGGTGCTCATGGACGCGGAGATCCCGTCGACGATTCCGGCCGCGCTTCGGCGTGCGGTGGCGCGGTGGCCGAACGAAGTCGCGGTGGTCGAGGCCGGCCGCCGCGTCACCTGGACCGAGCTGGCCGACCGCGCCACCGCGGTCGCCCGCGCGCTGATCGGCAGCGGGGTGAGCCCCGGCGACCGGGTCGGGCTGTGGGCGCCGAACTCCACCGAGTGGATCGTGGCCTCGATGGGCGTCTACGCGGCGGGCGCGATCCTGGCCCCGGTCAACACCCGCTTCACCGGTGCCGAGGGTGCGCAGGCGTTACGCACCGCCGGCGCCCGCACGCTGATCACCGTCACGGATTTTCTGGACACCGACTACGTCCAGGCGCTGGCTGTCGACCCCGAACTTCTCGGTTCGCTCGACGTCGTCATCATGTCGGGAGAGCCCGGAAAGCACATCGGATGGGGCGAGTTCCTGGCCCGCGGAGCGGGCGTGGACCACACCGACGCGGAGCGGAACCTCACCGCAGACGACCCGTCCGACGTCATTTTCACGTCCGGCACCACCGGGCGTCCGAAGGGTGCGTTGCTCACGCACGGGGCGAGCACCCGCACCTACACGGCCTGGTCGGACGCGGTGGGTCTGCGGCACGGCGACCGGTACCTGGTCGTCTATCCGTTCTTCCATTGCGCGGGTCTCAAGTCGGCGGTGCTGGCGTGCGTCCTGCGCGGTGCCACGCTCGTGCCCTGCCCGGTGTTCGCGGTGGACACCGTGATGCGGCTGGTCCAGGAAGAGTGCGTCACGATGCTGCCCGGGCCGCCGGCGCTCTACCAATCGTTGCTCAACGCGGATCTGAGCGGTTACGACCGGTCATCGCTGCGGCTCGCCGTCACCGGGGCGGCCGCCGTCCCGGTCGAGCTGGTCCGCCGGATGCGGGACGAGCTGGGCTTCGGATCGGTCGTGACGGCCTACGGGCTGACCGAGACGCACGGGACCGTGACCGCCTGCCGCTACGACGACCCTATCGAGGTCATCGCGAACACCAGCGGGCGCCCGATCCCCGGGATGGAGGTCCGGATCGTCGACCGCGACGGAACGGACATCGGGCCCGGTGAGCCGGGGGAGGTGCTCGCACGCGGGTTCGCGGTGATGCGCGGTTACTACGGCGATCCGGAGGCGACCGCGGCGGCGATCGACGCCGACGGGTGGTTGCGCACCGGCGACATCGGCGTGCTGGACGCGGCCGGCAACCTGCGGATCACCGACCGGATCAAGGACATGTTCATCGTCGGCGGTTTCAACGCCTACCCCGCCGAGATCGAGAACACGATGCTCGGCCACCCCGGCATCGCGGCGGTCGCGGTGGTCGGGGCACCGGACGAACGACTCGGTGAGGTCGGGTACGCGTTCGTCGTTCCGCGCGTCGGTGTCGCGGTCTCGCCGGACGAGGTGCTCGGCTGGTGCCGCGGGCGGATGGCCAACTACAAGGTGCCGCGGTACGCCGAGGTCGTCGACGCGCTGCCGCTCAACCGCACCGGCAAGGTCGAGAAGATCCGGCTGCGCGCCCGGGCCGCGGCGGCCGTGGAGAAACCGTGAACGAGAAGATCTACATCCACGAGTTCATCGACATCATCGGGCACAACCGCGCCAACTACATGCACCACATGACGGCGAACTGGAGCCCGATCGCCCAGGAAGAGCGTGACCAGCTCTGCTACGGCGTCTGGGGCATCGTCGGGACGACCCGGGACTGGCCGTCCGTGCTCAACCTCTGGGAAGAGGACGGCTTCGACGGGATGGCTTCGTCGTTCCGGCACGAGTTGGGCAGTACGACGCTGCAGGATCCGAAGCTCGCGAAGTGGTGGGCCGAGGCGGCGAAGTTCCGGTCGCGCGGCGTCGACCGGCTGCTCGTCCCGGCGCCGTGGACCCGCACGATCGAGCAGCTGTGCGCGGACGGCGTCCGGGGTGAGACGTACGCCCACGAGCAGTTCACGACGACGCCGGGCGGCGCCCGTGACCTGCTCGAGCGAGCCGCCGGCGAGGGTGAGCCGCTGCTGAACGAGTTCGGTTGGCAACTCGCCGGCGCCTGGGAGACCGCGATGACCGGCGACTCCGAGATCTTCCTGCTCTGGGCGATCCCGACCTGGGAGCACTGGGCTTCGGCCGAGAAGGCCGAGCGGGCCGATACGAAGCTCGGGCGGTGGCGCCGGTCGTTCTACCCGCGCACGACGTCCGCCCATCGGTTCCTGCTGGTCGACGCCGAGCTCAGCCCGTTCCGCACCGGGCGGCAGCCGACCAGGGCCGACCGCCGCAGCGACTGGACCGAGTGAAAGGAACGCACCATGTACCCCGCAGTGGACACTGGTAACTCGCACATTCCCGGCATCGTCGACGTCGACGCCCACGTGGTGGAGCCGGAGAACCTCTGGACGTCCCGGCTGCCCGCGAAGTACCGGGAGATCGGTCCGCACATCCGGTACCTACCGGGCGGAAAACCGAAGCTCGACGGCGGCATGTACATCGAGGAGCCCGGCATCGAGGGCCCGGACGTCGCCTGGTGGTTCTACGAGGACCACAAGTACTCGATCAAGCGGTTGATCGCCGCCGCCGGGTTCCCGGCGGACGAGATCACGATGGACGGCGTCACCTACGAGCAGATGCGGAAGGGCTGCTGGGACCCGGCGGAGCGGATCGCCGACAACGCCGCGAACGGCGTCGAGGCGCAGATGTGCTTCCCGAATTATCCGCGGTTCGCCGGTCAGATCTTCATGCGCGGCAAGGACAAGGACCTGTCGCTGCTCTGCGTACGGGCCTACAACGACTGGATGGTCGACGAGTGGTGCGGCGGGTCGTCCGGTCGGCTCATCCCGCTGTGCCTGGTGCCGCTCTGGGACGCCCAGCTGGCCGCCGAGGAGGTGCGGCGCAACGCCGCCCGGGGCGTCCGTGCCGTGGCGTTCAGCGAGATCCCGGCGTACCTGGGGCTGCCGAGCATCCACAGCGGGTACTGGGACCCGTTCTTCGCCGCGTGCGAGGAGACCGGGACCGTCGTCTGCATGCACATCGGGTCGGGCACCAAGACGCCGAACACCTCCGGTGACGCTCCGGACGCGGTGGCGTCGACGATCATCTTCGGCAACTCGGTCGCGAGCCTGACCGACTTCCTGTTCTCCGGGATCCCGCACCGGTACCCGAACCTCAAGCTGATGTACGCGGAGTGCCAGATCGGCTGGATCCCGTACCTGCTCGAGCGCGTCGACGACGTCTGGGAGACGCACAAGGGCTGGAGCAACTCGCAGCTCAACTGCCCCGAGCCGCCGTCCACGTACTACTACCGGCAGATCTACGCGTGCTTCTTCAAGGACCGCGTGGGCATCGACCTGATCGACAAGGTCGGCGTCGACAACATCCTGTTCGAGACCGACTACCCGCACCAGGACGGCACCTGGCCGGCGTCGATCAAGGCCGCCGAGGAGCAGTTCGGTCACTTGCCGGCCGAGCAGATCCGGAAGATCGCCCGGGGGAACGCGATCCGGCTGTTCGAACTGCCGCTCACTCCGTAAGAGGGCGCACGGGCGGTGGCCGGCGACTCCGCTGGCTGCCGCCCGGCCCGGCCCGGCGACGCGCGTTACTCCGGGGGCAGCCCGACGACGCCTTCTGCGGCGAGGCCGGTGACGGTGGACCCGTCGAGGCCCAGCTCGTCGGTGAGCAGCTGGGCGGTGTGCTCGCCGAGGTACGGCGGGCGCTGGTCGGGTAGCTCGGGGACCGCGGAGAGCTTGACCGGATTGCCCGCCACCAGCACGGGCTGCTCGACACCGTCCGAGCGAGGGATCTCCACCAGCATGCGGCGCTTCGCGACGTGCGGGTCGGCCACCACGTCCTCGGCCCGGTAACACGGAGCCGCGACCAGCCCGGCGTCGGCGAGGTGGCCGGCCGCGTCCCGCATACCGAAGCGGGCCGCCCACTCCTCGACCGCCGGGCGGATCGTGTCGGGCCAGTGGTCGTGCCAGCCCCAGCCGTCGGCGAACCGCTCGTCACCCAGCCACTCGTCGTGGCCGAGCAGACGGGCCAGCCGTTCGAATTGGTGCGGGCGGCTCACCTGGAGCACGCACCAGCCGTCCTCGCAGCGGAACGACGTCAGCAGGTAGGGCACCCGCCGCTCGACGTCCGGCTCGGCGCGCAGCCCCATCGACCAGAAGTTCGTCACGACGTCGGAGATCGAGAGCATCGAGTCCAGCATCGCGATGTCGACCAGCTGTCCTTTGCCGGTCCGCGTGCGGTGCGCGAGGGCGGCGAGCACTCCGATGACGCCGAACAGCCCGGTGCCGGTGTCGCCCAGGCCGCCCATCGGGTTGAGGATCGGCGGCTGGTTCGGGCGCCGCGCGTACTCGTAGGCGCCGCACATCGCCTCGGCGACGCTCGCGTACGCGGGCCAGTGCGCATAAGGGGAGGCGCCTCGGCCGAACCCGCTGATGCTCAGGTACACCAGCCGCGGGTTCCGGGCGGCGAGCGCCTCGAAGCCGAAACCGAGCCGGTCGGCGCGGCCAGGGCCGAGGTTCTCCGCCAGCACGTCGAACCGCTCGGCGAGGCCCACGACGAGGTCTCGCCCGCGGGGGTCCTTGAGGTCGACGGCGATGCTGCGCTTGCCCGAGCCGTAGCGGAGGAACGTCGCACCGGCGCGACGCCCGGATCCGTCGATCATGGCCGGCTGGGCGGCCCGTCCGGACTCGCCGGAGAGCGGCTCCACCTTCACCACGTCCGCGCCGAGCCGGGCCAGCAGCTGGGTCGCGAACGGCACGGCCTGCATCTGTTCGAGCGCGAGGACGCGGACACCCGCGAGGGGTAACGGCTCCGTCATGAATAAAATATACAAGATTTACCGACGCGAGCGGACCCGGTCGCGCAGGCGGGTCACGGTCTCCCGGAAGTACGGCTGCGCCACCGACCACTCCTGGGCGGCGAGTTCCACCGCGGCGGCGTCCGCCGGGTCGCTCAGCGCGCGGGACGCCCGGAGCGTCGCCTTCGCCAGGCGCACCAGCTCCGGTGACCGGCCGGCCACCCGCTCCGCGAACGCCGTGGCGAGCGCGGGGAGGTCGTCGTCCGGGACGCAGCGCCAGGCCAGGCCCTTGGCGGCCGCCTCGGCGCCGGTGAGGCTGTCGCCGCAGAGCACCAGCGCGGCGGCGCCCTGCTCGCCGACGCGTTCCGCGAGCCGCCACAGGTGGCCGCCGCCCGGGTGGATGCCGACGTCGAGGAAGCGCGGGTCGAACCGGGCGCTCTCGCCGGCGAGCACGACGTCGCAGGCGAGCGGCAGGTTGACTCCGGCGCCGATGGCCGGCCCGCACACCGCCGCGATCGTCGGCACCGGGGCGTCGGCGAGCGCCGTGAAGCCGGCGTAGGAGGCCGCCAGCGGATGTGTCCGTTCGATCAGCCCGTCCAGCGAGCCGCCCGCGCAGAACACCGGCGGCTCGGCGTCGAGGACGAGTACTCGGGCGTCGTCGGCGAGGAGCGAGTGCACGGCCGCTGCGAGGTCGTCGCTGAGTTCGCGGCTCAGCGCGTTGCGGTGGTCCGGGTCGGCGAGCGTGATCCGGCCGATCGCCCCGTCCAGACGGGCCTGGACGCGGCGAGTGGACGGTGCGGCGGACGTCATGGTGAGCCTCCGGGCGGTCGGCGGCGAATGAGATAATGTATATAACACTCGCCGAGTCGACTCCGCCGGGGCGCGCGCCGGTTTCTGCCTGGCTGTCCGTATACTTTCTGCAGGGTAGGGGCGCTACCGGCAGGCTCAGAGGAGGTCCGCGATCGTCACGCGAGCAGGGGTGAGTCAAGAGGTCGACTTCGTCGCCGACGAAGCCGGCGGTCTGTCCCGCCCGACCAGCGCACAGCAGGTGGCCGCCCACATTCGCCGGATGATCTTCGAGCAGCGGCTGCGCGCGGGCGAGCGGGTCCCGCAGGACGAGATCGCCGCCGAGCTGCGGGTGAGCCGGGTACCGGTGCGGGAAGCGGTGATCGCCCTCGACCGGGAGGGGTGGGTCACCTCGCGGCCGCACCTCGGCGCGTTCGTCAACGGGCTGGACGAGAACTCCGTTCGCGACCACTACGAGCTGCTGGGGCTGGCGTACGGCCTGGCCGCGCGGCGCGCGGTCGAGCGCGGGTCGGAGGACGGCGTCACGACGCTCGCGAACATCGCGAAGGAGCTGCAGGCCACCAACGACGCGGACGCGTTCTCGGCGCTCAACACCGCGTTCCTGCGGCAGCTGCTGCTGATGGCCTCGTCGCGCCGGATCACCGCGGTCGCCCGGGTGATCACGACGAACATCGTGCCGGGGAACTTCTTCGCCGAGGTCCCGGGCGCGATCCGGATCCACAAGCGCGGTTTGCGCGCGGTCGTCAAAGCGCTGCGGGCCGGCGACGGTCCCGGGGCAGAGGTGGCGTTCGTCGACACCCTCCGCGCCGAGGCCGACGGCGTCGTCTCCCTACTCGCCGACCGCGGCCTACTCTCGTAGGGCGGCGATTTCCGCGTCGGTGTAGCCGGCTACTTCGCGGAGGACGGCTTCGGTGTCGGCACCGAGGGTCGGCGCCTTCGTCGGCTCCGTCGCCGGCTCGTCCGGGAACCGGATCGGGCTCGGCATCATCTCGGTGCCGGTCCGGGCCGCGTCCGTCCACGGCATCCGCGCGGCGAACTGCGGGTCGTCGCCGACGGTCCGGGGCGTGTTGACCGGCGCGAGCGGCACGTTCGCCTGGACGCCCAGCTCCACCCACTCCCACGTGTCCCGCTGGGTGAACAGCTTCGTCAGCTCGCGCCGCAGCTCGACGTCGCCGGTCGCGTGGTTCGCGATCTCCTGCCGGTCGTTTTCGTCGATCAGGTCGGGCCGCTCGACCGCGGCGCAGAAGTTCCGCCAGAACGCGTTCTCGGACGCCATCAGCAGCACGTGCGCGTCCCGGGTCGCGTACACCTGGTACCGGACGCTCTCCCGCATCCCGCCGGTGCCCGGCGCCCGCCGTCGTAGCCCGTCGGCGGGGTTTCCGGTGACCTCGTCCTCGGGTCGCCGGTACGCCCGCCAGCCCTCGATTCGCAGCCAGTCGAACGCGGCGGCGGCGTCGGACTGGGCGACCTCCACCCGGCTGCCCACCCCGGTCTCCCGGGCCCGGAGCACCGCGGCGAGGATGCCGAGCGCGCCGTAGAGCGGCCCGGCGGTGATCCCGACCGAGGTGTGGTCGGGGATCGTCGGGAAGCCGTCGGCGTCCGGCTCGGGCGTGATCAGCCCGGCCCAGGTGTCGAACGCGATGCCGTGGCTGGCCAGATCGCGCAGCGGCCCGGAGGTCCCGAAGCCGCTGATCGTCGCGAAGACCAGCCGGGGGTTCGCCGCGCGCAGCGTCTCGTAGCCGAGCCCGCGCCGCTCCAGGCCGCCCGGCCGCATCGCCTCGACCACGACGTCCGAGCGCGCGGCGAGCGTCGTGAACGCGGCTGCGCCGGCCGGGGTGCGCAGGTCCAGCACGACGCTGCGTTTGCCGCGGTTCAGGTGCAAATGCATCAGCGAGACACCGTCGACGATCGGCCACGCCATGCCCCGGACGTAGTCCCCGCTCGGCGGCTCGACCTTGATCACCTCGGCGCCGAGGTCGGCCAGGTGCGTGGTGACCGCGGCCGGACCAAGGATCGAGCACTCCAGGATCCGCAGGCCACGCAGCGGGGGAGGGGTTTGCGTCATGCGTTCTCCTCGGATTCCGCACGTGGCGGGTCGCAATCTGAGTACCTTATACAGTATCGATTACCGGAAGGCCGCTACCTGTTGACCAGGGGTAGAACCGGTTCTAGTATTTCCGCCACGTTGTTCTGTGGTCACAGCCGTTGTCAGTTTCTGATTACGACCGTGATCACACCGGACATCCGTTCCGAGTGCCGGAGCCCGTAGCGCCCGGCGCCCGTGTCGCGCCGATTTGGCCGGCTCCCCGCACGTGCTCCTCCCGCCAGCTCCGCAGCTACGAATCTGGATCAACGGCGATCGGATGGTGTCCCAATGACTGCTGCTCCTGATCCGAGCCTGACGTCTGAGCGCGAATCGGCACCGGCGGCGCCCCCGCCGGTCCGTCCGGCGCCCGCGCCCGGCATCGGCACCGGCGAGCCACCCCGAAGCCGCCGCCTGCTCCGCTCCGCGCTTCTGGGTCTCGGAATCTTCCTCCTCGTGGTCGGCATCCTGTTGCCGCTCTACGTCTATCCACGGCTCGCCGTCCTCCCGGACGATCCGCAGACCGAACAGGTTCTGCAGGCGACGGGCGCGACCGTGCTCATGCCGGACGCGAAAGCGCCGGCCGGAGCGACGGTCCTCACCGGCGTCGACGTGACCGTCACGAATTTCGTCTCGAAGGCCCGGGACACCGACGGCTCCGACGACGACAGCGTCGTCTACGACGTCGCGACCCAGATCGAGGTCGAGGGCCGCGGCATGCTCCAGGCCCGGGTCGAGCGCGTCTCGATCAACAAGAGCACGACCGAGTCCACCAACTGCTGCGGTGACCGCATCGTCACGGACCTGGAGAAGCCGGACGGGAAGGAACTGCGGCACGAGGGCTACTACACGTTCCCGTTCGACGTCCAGAAGGAGTCGTACCAGATCTGGGACATCAACCTGGAGCGCGCGGTGACCGCCGAGTACATCGGGGAGTCCAGCCGTGACGGCATCGACGTCTACATGTTCCGCAAGGAAGCTCCGCTGCAGCGGATCGGGTCGCGAGAGCTGCCCGGCGGGCTCTTCGGCTCGAAGGAGCTGAACGTCGACGCGGAGGCCTGGTACGGCAGCACCCGGACCTACTGGATCGAGCCGAACTCCGGTGACGTGATCGGGATCCGCGAGGAGATCACCCAGCAGTACACGCACAACGGCCAGACGCTGGTCGCGTTCGAGGCCGACCTGGAGAGCCCGCGCTCGTCCCAGGACCGGCTCGACCAGGCCGGGCAGGCCGCCGCGGTCCTGCCGTGGCTCCGCGGCCGCGCGACGGTGGTGCTCGTGCTGCTGGGCCTGCTGCTGTTCGTCGCCGCCTACCTGGTCGGGCGTCCGATCCGGCGTCGGAAGTCCGCGCACTGACGAAACTCCTGCGGCCGGGACGACGGCCTCAGGCCTCGTCGACCTGCTCCTCCCGTAGCCGCGGGAGGAGCAGGTCGACGAACTCGTCGGCGAGCCGGTGGATCTCGTCGACGCTGCCGCCGCGGTAGATCGCGTGACTCAGGCGAGAAGTGATCAGCGCCCAGAGCATCGTCGCGGCGTCGTCGGCGGAGACCGCGCCCAGCACCGCCACCTCCGTGGCCAGCGACGCCCGCGCCGTCCGGCCGAACTCGGTCAGCAGCGCGTGCGCGTTCGGATCCGCGCTGCTCTGCAGCGTCACGTGGGCCCGGTAGAACTGCGGTCGGCGTTCGTAGGCGGCGATCACCTGATGGATGCGGGCCCGGAACCGGGCCTCCGGCGTGCCGTGGGCGTCCGGGGCGACCGCGACGGTTCCGGCCGCCCACTCCGCCAGCACCGCGGCGTAGAGGTGCTCCTTCGAGCTGAAGCACCGGTAGAGGGTGCCGAGCGCCACCCCGGCGCGTTGGGCGACGTCGCGCATCTGGATCGACTCGTACTCGTGCTCCTCCAGCGCCTCACGGGCGGCGAGGAGGATCCGGTCCCGCCGTTCCGTCTGCCACGTCGTCGTCATGCAAGTACCTCCGGTCCCGGGCAGGTGCGTATTGTATATTCTGTTTGCGCTGGCGGTCGGTACCGGGCCGACCGGCGACGGCGAAGGAGCCGACCGATGCGGGTGTTCACGTCCCCCGACCAACTCGAACAAGCCGTCGGTGCCGATCTGGGCACCAGTGACTGGTTGTTGATCACGCAGGAGCGGATCGACCGGTTCGCTGACGCTACCGACGATCACCAGTGGATCCACGTCGATCCGGTGCGAGCGCAGGCCGGGCCGTTCGGGGCGCCGATCGCCCACGGCTACCTGACCGCCGCGTTGCTCCCGGCGCTGATGCGCCAGATCTTCCGGGTGGAGGCCCGAATGGCGGTCAACTACGGGCTCAACAAACTCCGGTTCCCCGCGCCGGTGCGGGTCGGCTCGTCGGTGCGCGCGGCGGTCCGGCTCGTCGAGGTGACGAAGGTGGCCGAGGCGGTCCAGGTCGTCTCCACGGCGACCGTCGAGATCCAGGGCGAGCCGAAACCCGCGGTCGTGGCCGAGACCGTCGGGCGGTTCTACCTGTGAGCGCGGGTGCCCTACGCGACGCAGTGATCGTCGCGCCCGTACGGACGCCGGTCGGGCGGTACGGCGGGGTGCTGAAGGACGTGCCGGCCGCCGCACTGGGGGCCACGGTCATCCGCGCGCTGCTGGACCGGACCGGCCTGCCGGGGGACGCGGTCGACGACGTGATCTTCGGGCAGTGCTACCCGAGCGGGGAGGCCCCGGCGATCGGCCGGGTCGCCGCGCTGGACGCCGGGCTGCCGGTCGAGGCGGGCGGCGTGCAGGTCGACCGCCGGTGCGGCTCCGGGCTGCAGGCGGTGATCTGGGCCGCGATGCAGGTGCAGACCGGTGCCGCCGACGTCGTCCTGGCCGGTGGCGCGGAGAGCATGAGCCAGGTGGAGTTCTACTCACCCACCGCCCGCTGGGGCACCACCGCCGACCGGTTGGTGTTCCACGACCGGCTCGCCCGGGCCCGGGTGACCGCGGGCGGGGAGAACTATCCGGTGCCCGGCGGGATGCTCGAGACGGCGGAGAACCTGCGCCGGGAGTACGCGATCTCCCGCCGGGAGCAGGACGAGTACGCGCTGCGCTCGCACGAGCGGGCGGTGGCGGCGCAGAAGGACGGCCGGTTCGCCGACGAGATCGTCCCGGTGACGGTGACCGACCGGCGGGGGAACACCTCCGTCGTCGACACCGACGAGCACCCTCGTGCGGACACCTCGCTGGAGGGCCTCGGAAAGCTACGCCCGGTGCTCGGCCGCACCGACCCGGAGGCGACGGTGACGGCGGGTAACGCCAGCGGCCAGAACGACGGGGCCTCGGTCTGCGCGGTGATGACGCGGCAGAAGGCCGAGGAGTACGGTCTGCGGCCGCTGGCCCGGCTGGTGTCCTGGGCGGTGGCCGGCGTGCCGCCGGCGACGATGGGGATCGGGCCGGTCCCCGCGGTCGCGAAGACGCTCGGACGGGCCGGGGTGGGGCTGGCCGACGTCGACCTGATCGAGCTCAACGAGGCGTTCGCCAGCCAAGTGCTGGCCTGCACGCGGGCCTGGAACTTCGGGGTGGGAGACTTCGAGCGGTTCAACGTCAACGGGTCCGGCATTTCGCTCGGGCACCCGGTCGGCGCCACCGGGGGACGCATCCTCGCCACGATGCTCGCCGAACTCGACCGGCGCGGGGACCGCTACGGGCTCGAAACGATGTGCATCGGCGGTGGTCAGGGCCTGGCCGCGCTGTTCGAGCGGGTCGACTGAGCGCTCGCGCGTCCGATCCGGACGCTCTGTTTCGGTCAGGCTACATTTTGCCGAATCTGCATGAAGAAATTGAATTCTACTTATACTGGCCCGGTCCCGGTCTGTTACCGGCGATGCTTGAATAGCCAGTTCGGTAACGCTGACCTGTCGTGTGACTGGTGGGACAGCAGAGGGAGGAGGTGGGTGTGCGGATCGGCTTGCTCTCGTACCGCAGCAAGGCGCACTGCGGCGGCCAGGGGGTGTATGTCCGGTACTTGAGTCGTGGTCTGGTGGAGTTGGGGCACGAGGTGGAGGTGTTCTCCGGCCAACCCTATCCGGAAGAGCTCGACCCACGGGTGCGACTTACCGAGGTCCCCAGCCTCGACCTCTTCGGCGGGCCCGACTTCCCGCGTCGCGTCCGGTTACGTGACTTCCGTGACCGGTACGACGTTCTGGAGTACCTGACCACCAAGACCGGCACGTTCGCCGAGCCGCTGGCGTTCAGCTATCGGGTTGCGCAGCTGATGCGGACGCGCGCGGCCGACTTCGACGTCCTGCACGACAACCAGAGCCTCGGCTACGGCCTGCTGGCGCTGCGCCGCCGCGGAATTCCGCTGGTGGCGACGATCCACCACCCGATCAGCCGCGACCGCCGGGTCGAGCTGGACGCCGCCCGGCTGTACAAGAAGTGGGGCGTGCTCCGCTGGTACGGCTTCGTGCGGATGCAGGCCCGGGTGGCCCGCCGCCTGCCGGTGCTCGTCGGGGTCTCGGACGTGGCGACCGCGGACACCATCGCGGACTTCCGGATCGATCCGTCCTCCTTCCGGGTCGTGCCGCTCGGCGTCGACACCGACGTGTTCCGCCCAGCCGGACCCCGGGTGCCGGGCCGCATCGTCGCGGTGGCCAGCGCCGACCGCCCGCTGAAGGGCGTCGCGCACCTGCTCGACGCCGTCGCCAAGCTGCGGGTCGACCACGACGTGGAGCTGCAGCTGGTCTCCACGCTGGAGCCGGGCGGTGCCACCGAACGGCGGATCGCCGAGCTGGGGATCGCTGACTGCGTGACGGTCCGTACCGGGCTTTCCGACGCCGACCTCGCAGCCCTGCTGGCGTCCGCCGAGGTGATGTGCGTCCCATCGCTCTACGAGGGGTTCTCGCTACCGACCGTCGAGGCGCTCGCCTGCGGTACCCCGGTGGTGGCCAGCCGTGCCGGTGCGTTGCCCGAGGTCGTCGGCGACGCCGGGGTGCTGGTCGAGCCGGGCGACGTCGGTGCGCTGGTCACCGCGGTCGACGGACTGCTGCGCTCGCCCGCCGAGCGGACACGGTTGAGCGCGGCCGGACGGGCTCGCGCGGAAGAACGGTTCAGCTGGATCTCGGTCGCGCGCGCGACGGTCGAGGCGTACCAGGACGCGATTACGGCGGCTGCGGCCGGTCCGGTGCCCCGGAAGACCGGCGCACCGGCGGCGGTCGGCTCGCTCGGGCAGGAGGGCTGACGTGCTGACGGTGGACTTCGATCGGCTGCGGGTGGGCCGCCGGACCCGGTTCATCGACGTCGGAGCAGGTGGGGGGCGGCACTCGTTCGAGGCGCTCCGCCGGGGCGCCGAGGTGATCGCCTACGACCTCGACGAGGTGGAGCTCAAGAGCGTCGGCGAGATGTTCGACGCGATGGTCGAGGCCGGCGAGGTGCCGCCCGGCGGATCCGGGCAGGTCCAGGCGGGCAACATCCTGGAGATGCCGTACTCGGACGGGCACTTCGACGTCGTGCTCGCGTCGGAGATCCTCGAACACGTCCCCGAGGACGACGCCGCGATCGCCGAGCTCGTGCGGATCCTCGCGCCGGGCGGGACGCTCGCGGTGACCGTGCCGCGCTGGCTGCCGGAGCGCATCTGCTGGGCGCTGTCGGACGAGTACCACGCCAACGAGGGTGGCCACATCCGGATCTACCGCGCCGACGAGTTGGAGGCGAAGCTGGTCGGCGCCGGCTTGGTCGCGACCCACCGGCACCACGCGCACGCGCTGCACTCGCCGTACTGGTGGCTGAAGTGCGCGGTCGGCCCGAACCGCGCGAAGCACCCGGCCGTGGACACGTACCACCGCCTGCTCGTCTGGGACCTGATGAGCAAGCCCGCCGCCACCCGGATCGCCGAGCGCGTGCTCGACCCGCTGATCGGCAAGAGCGTCGCGCTCTACTTCACGAAGCCGGTGGCGCCATGACCGGTGGCACGGGCACCGGGGGCAGGGGGACCGGCGGCAGGGCGAGCGCCGGGATACCGGCGCTCGACGGAGTGTTGTCCGAGGCCGACTGCTTACAGACGGCGACGGCGATCGCCAGGACCCAGCAGCCATCCGGCGCAATCCCGTGGTTCCCCGGCGGCCACACCGACCCCTGGGACCACATCCAGAGTGCGATGGCGCTCAGCGCGGCCGGGTTCACCACCCAGGCCGAGAACGCCTACGAGTGGTGCCGCCGGGCGCAGCGTCCGGACGGATCGTGGGCAGCGAAGTACGTCGGCGACGACGTCGACGACGCCAGCACCGACGCAAACTTCTGCGCCTACGTGGCCACCGGCGTCTGGCACCACTGGTGCGTGACCGGCGACCGGGACTTCGTGGACCGGATGTGGCCGGTCGTCCGGCGGGCGATCGGGGTGGTGCTCTCGCTCCAGGCGCCCGGCGGCGAGATCAACTGGAAGCGCGACGCCGCCGGCGAGCTGCGGACCGAGGTGCTGCTCACCGGCAACGCGAGCATGCACCTGAGCCTGCGGTGCGCGGTCGCGCTGGCCGAACTGGTCGGCGAGCTGGTGCCGGAGTGGGAGCTGGCCGCCGCCCGGCTCCGCCACGCGCTCGACGAGCACCCGGAGCGCTTCGCCGACAAGAGCCGCTACTCGATGGACTGGTACTACCCCCTGCTGGGCGGCGCGCTCTCCGCGGAGGCCGCCGAGGCCCGGCTGGTGGCGCGGTGGGAGGACTTCGTGGTGCCCGGGCTCGGCATCCGGTGCGTCGCGGACCAACCCTGGGTGACCGGCGCGGAGACCTGCGAACTGGTGCTGGCCCTCGACGCGGTCGGCCGCCGCGACGACGCGCTGGAGCAGCTGGCGGCGATGCAGCACCTCCGCGACCCGGACGGCTCCTACTGGACCGGTTACGTGTACCCGGACGCCGAACGCTGGCCGGTCGAGCAGACCGCCTGGACCGCGGCGACCGTGATACTGGCCACCGACGCGCTGTCCCGCACCACGCCGGGCAGCGGACTGTTCCGCGGCGAGGGCCTCGCGCCCGGAGCCCTCGCCGGAGCTCTGGAAGGAACCTGCTCATGCCCAGCGACCCGGTGACCGCATTCCCCGGCTACCTCGCCGACCTGGCCGAGTCCGTGAAGGGCTTCATGCCACCGGACGAAGGGCTGGCCCTGCACGCGGCCGCGCTGCGTCACCTCGGGGACGGCGTCGCGGTCGAGATCGGTACCTACTGCGGCAAGTCCACCCTCTACCTGGGCCATGCCGCCACGGTCACCGGCGGCACCGTGGTCACCGTCGACCACCACCGCGGCTCCGAGGAGCACCAGGAGGGCTGGGAGTACCACGACCGGTCGCTGCTCGACGCCGACGGACGGCTCGACACGCTACCGGCGCTGCGCCGGACGCTGGCCGCCGCGCGGCTGGAGGACGTCGTGACGCCGATCATCGGGCGCTCCGCCGAGGTGGCCCGGTGGTGGCGTCACCCGATCGACCTGCTGTTCATCGACGGCGGGCACACCGACGAGGCGGCCAGGGCCGACCTGCACGGGTGGGCGCCGTGGGTCCGCGCCGGGGGAGCGCTGGTGATCCACGACGTCTTCCCGGATCCCGCGGACGGTGGTCAGGCGCCGTACCGGATCTACCGGGAGGCTCTCGACGGCGGCGAGTTCGTCGAGGTGGAGGTCACCGGCTCGCTGCGGGTTCTGCAACGCGCGCGGACGACGCCGCGGCTGGCCACGGTGGGGGAGAGCGGCGGCGCGTCGGTCCGCTGATCGGTCACCGGGCACGAGGAGAACGATCCAGTACCGTTCTCCTCACGGTGACGAGGTAGGGCGGTCGATGGCCACACAGGCGGGGGGTCTCCCCCTGGACGGGATGCCGGCCTGGCAGCGCGCCAGGCGGCAGCGCATCGTCGACGCCGCGCTCGCCGCGCTGGAGCGACACGAGTACGAGCAGATCCAGATCCGGGACGTCGCGCAGGCAGCCGACGTCGCGCTGGGCACGCTGTACCGGTACTTCTCGTCCAAGGAACACCTCTACGCCGCCGTGCTGCAGGAATGGGCGGCGCTCGGCCGGGCCGGCGCCACCCGCTCCCGGCGTCGCTCGGCCGAGGCCAGGCTCCGGTCCCGGATGCACGGCGTGATCACGGCGTTCGAGCGCCAGCCGCAGTTCTACAAGGTGCACATGCTGCTGCAGAGCAGCTCGGATCCGAACGTCGTGGCGCTGATGGCGGAGTTCGCCGCGTCGGCCAGGGCGACGCTCGCCGAGGACCTCGCGGTGCTCGGCTCCGACCGGGCGCACGACGTCGCGACGATGCTCTGGTCGATCATCAACTCGATGCTGAGCCGCGCGATCCACCACGACGGCAGCATGACCGAGGTCTACCGCATCGCCGATCGATTCATCGACTTGCTGGCGCCCGAGCTCGCCGAGGCCGCGCTCACGCCGTGAGCCGCGGCTCACGACGTGCCGTGGACGTCCGTGGTCGGCGAGGAGACGAGTAGTTCCTGCAGGCGGTAGTGGCTGAAGCGATACGACGAGCCCGAGGTCCGCAGCACGCCCAGGCGCACCGCGTCGGCAAGGAACGCGGGTAGTCGGAACGGCAGATCGCCGCGGACCGCGAGAATGGCGCGCGTCAGCATCCACCGACCCCACGGGCCGGACCAGAACAGGGTCGCCAAGAAGCCGGCCACGCCGAAGGTCGGGACGACCTCGGCGCCGAACGCCAGCCAACTCGTCGTCAACAGTGCCAGCCCCGACGCGAGGAACAGGAACGACCGTCGGAGTGCGCGCCCGGGGCTTCGGGCGAGGAGGCTGGTCGCTCCGGTGGCGTTCGGTAGATCCGCGGCCGCCCAGAAGAACGAAACGACCGCCGCGGCACCCAGGCAACCACTGAACGTCTCCGCGAAGCCGTCGCCGTCCGGCACGAGCAGGAGGGATGGAGCGGCGGACAGCAGGCCGAGGGCGGCGGCCAGTAGTACGAGCGCCAACCTCGGGACGGCTCGCTCCAGTCGCCACCAGACGAACTCCGGGGTACCGACGTCGTCCATCAGGCGAGCCAGCGTCTGGAGCCATCGGACCGGTCGGCCGGGGGCCCACTGGATTAGCCCCGCGGCCCGGGAGCGCGGATCCGGCGTGTACGCGGCCGGCAGGTAACGGCGCAGCAGGTGAGCCTCGAGGTCCGCCGGACGCCGCAACGCGGGATCGAGCAGCTCGCTCGGGTCCGAGCCGGGCGACGCATAGGCGGTCCGGGCCAGCGCGAGCGTTTGCGGCACTGACAGGGTTCGGGCAAGGGCACCCGACGGCCGGCTGCGCAGAGCCGCGAAGACGGGCTCCCACGCGGATCCGTCGTTCGACCCGCGCAGGATCGCCACGATGTCGTCGACGTGCACGCGCTGGGTCCGGATCACCGCCACGCCGGTCAGCGGCGAACCGCGCCGAACGAGCCGCGAGTACTCGTGGCTCCGCAGCGTCGCCAGGATCGGCCGGTCGGCCGCGTCCTCGAACGCCTGGTAGGCGCGCCTCCGGTGCGCGACCGCCACCTCGTCCAGTCCGTCCAGGACCGGGAGGATCCGGCGGTCCGCCAGCAGCCCTGGCGCCTCGTCGCCGACGAACGGGTAGGTCCGCCGGAGGTAGCCCTCCAACCAGTCGTCGAGCCCTTCGTCGTCCGGGTTCCAGGACGACGCCGGGACCAGGAGCGGCACCGGGTCGTCGGGCTCGCGCCGGGCGAGGAGGTCGAGGAGGAGACGAATCGCCGTGGTGGTCTTGCCGCTGCCTTGGGGCCCGACGATGACCGTCGGCGACGATCAGACCGGCCGCGACCGGATCGGCGTCCGGACCCTCCAGCAGCCGTTCGACGAGCGGATCCGCCGGCTTTCCGCATCGCGCGAGCCGGAACAACGCCAGGCTCCGGCCGGCGGGATCACGAAGGCACTGCGGGAACTCCGCCGGGTCGAAGCTCTGGGTGCTCGGATCGGCCGCCAGGTACTCCGCCAGGCTCTGATGGACGAAGCCGACGTCTGTGCCGCGCAGGACGCACAGCCCGCTGGCGATCAACTGGCTGCGCAGCATCCCGATCCAGCGGAACTCGGCGAGGTCGGCGAACCGGGCCTCCCGCTGCGTCCGGACCCACTCCCGGGCGACCTCGATCAGCCGGACGTCGCCGCCGTCGACCTGGGCGCAGGCGAGCGTGACCAGCAGCGCATCTAGGTGGTCGTCCAGCCATCGGGCGAACTCGTCCGTCGGCGGTTCGGCCGGGCGGCCGCGACGGAGGAGATCGACGAACTCGGTGCAGAGCTCCGCCCGCCCGGACGGCATTCGGCGGTCGCTGTCGGTCTCGTGGAGGAGTGCGGCCATGGTGGCCAGCAGCGGCACCCGCACGAGCGCGTCCAGTCGCGACTCGCGGACACGGGCGAGAAACCGCTCGACGTCCTGCCGCGGGTCCGCCAGGCCGTTCCCGGAGCGAACCGTGAACCAGTTGACCGCGAACTGCCGGACGTCCTGTGTGGTGAACCGGCGGATCTGGTACTGCTCGACGCCCTGGACGACGGCGCCGTACGGTGCGCGTTTCACCCGCGTGGTCCGCCGGGCGACGAGCCACCATCCGGCGGATTCCCGCAGGATGTGATCCACCATCGAGGACTTGCCGGACCCAGGTCCGCCGGCCACGACCACGTGGCGCGCTTCGCGAAGCATCTGGGGCACCGTCGAGATCCGGGTACCCGTCCGCTCGGGAGTATCGGTCAGCTGCTCGACGTAGATCGAGGCGAGGCCGGGGGGAGCGAGCGACCCGAAGACGTACCGCGGCTGTTCGGCCCTGGCCCGCTGGGCCTCGAGTAGCTCGCGGACCGCCGGCGGCAGGAGCTTCGGAGCGCGGGCGCGGCGGACCACGCCCCCGGCCAGCGCGAGCAGAGCGCCGAGGCCCAGTGCGAGCGCGGCCCAGCGCAGCGGTGTCCACCATCGCACGCCGAGTACCGCGCAGGCCGTCGCGGTGAGGGACAACCCGAGCATCACCCGGAACAATCCCGTGCGCCGGGCGGCCGGGCCGGGGACGGAGCAGTGTGCCGATCACGTGCCGCCAGCGTGATCATGGCGATGAACGACAAAACGCCGAAAGTGGCCCCGACTATCGAGGCGACGCTGTCGCCGTTGTCGAGCCACGTCGGCTTCATCCCGGCAGGCTAAGCGACCGCGGACGTCCAAGAGCAACTCCGACCCGCTCCAACCGTTCGGTGGAACCTGTTCCACCTTTCCGCCATCTGCTGTTGACTCGTGTGACGTGCGATAACTAGAGTCCGGTCCCAGTTCCGATCCCATCCTCACGCGATCGACGCGTGTCCGGGTTCGCAGACGCTCGTCGTGCCGAGGACCGCCGACCCGCTCCACTGCTCCACCAGTGCCCGGGCCACCCAGCACCCGGGCCAGCAGCACCCGGGCCACCTCTACCCGGTCCACCCCTCACCCGGTCCATGCTTTCTCCCGGGCCGTCGCGATCGGCCGGGGTGACCGAATCGCGCTCGGGGACGACGTCTGCCGATGACCCGGGGCCCGTCGACCTGTCGGAAGGCTCGTCATGGCACCGACCTCGGCAGCGCCGCCGTCGCCCACCCGTTCGAGACCGTTCGTCGGTGGCCAGCTGCGCACCGGTCACCTCCTCATCTTCCTGCTCGTGACCCACACGCCGTTGACGGTGCTCTGGGGCGCGGTACCCGAGGCCTACCGGTCCGGGCAGGTCGAGGCGACGCCGCTGGTCTTCGCCTTCGCCGGCGTCATCCTCCTCGGATTCGTGTTCGGCTACAGCGGCCTGGCCAAACGGCTGCGACACCCGGGCGGCGTCTACGTCCAGGTGGCCCACGGCCTCGGCCGGCCGATCGGCATCGGCGCCGGGGCCGTGATCCTGGTCGCCTACATCGGACTCATGGCCGCTCTGTACAGCTTCTTCGCCGGCGTGCTCAACGGCCTGGCGCAGAGCCTGTTCGACGTCGAGGTCCCGATCGGAATCGGGATCGCGCTCTGCGCCCTGGCCGGAGCGTTGCTGAGCCGGCTCCGTGCCCGTCAGCTGGTCCCGATCTTCTCGGTCATCCTCGCGATCCAGCTGGTCACGGTGATCGTCACGATGGTCGCCGCGTTCTCCTCGCCCGCCGGTGGCACCGTGTCCTACCAGAGCCTCGAACCGGGCGGGCTGCTGACCGGCTCGTTCGGGGTCACGCTGGTCCTGGCGTTGATGGCGTCCGCCGGCACCGAGACCGCCGCCAACTACACCGCGGAACTGGCGAACCCGGTCCGATCGCTACCCCGGGCCACGTATCTGTCGTACGCCGTCACCACGGCCGTCGGGGTGGCCGGGGCGCTCGCGGTGAGCGCGCTCGTCGGGCCGACGAACGCCACCGCTATCGCTCAGCAGGCCGGTCCGGCGCTGTTCCCCGTGCTGGTCGCCCAGGTGGTCGGGGTGGAGCACGCGGTGATGGTGACCAACATCCTGATGGCGGTGCTGCTGACCGGGATCTTCGGCGCGACCGTAGGCCTGCAGGGCGCGCTGGTCCGGCAGCTGGCCGGACTCGCCAGGGACGGGGTGCTGCCCCCCGCGCTGATCCGCCCCAACGCCCGGGGCAGGCGCCCGATCCTGCTGAACATCGCGCACCCGCTCATCAGCGGGTTGGTGGCGCTGGTCTTCGCGGACGAGACGGGCGCCCTCAAGACGTGGGTGACGATCGGCGCCACGCTGGGCCTGTTCGGAATGCTGATGCTCGCCTCGTTGTCCGCCACCGTCTGGTTCCTCCGCGGTGAGGCGGACGAAGCGGGGTTCTTCGGCTGGGAAGGCCAGGTCGTCGCCGCCGCGTTCTCCGCGGTGACGTTGTTCCTCGTCGTCGTCTACGGGCTGACGCACGTGCCCGAGCTGGACACCAGCGATACGAGCGGCGCGACCTGGTTGGTGCTCGCGATGATCCTCGTGCCGTTCGTGCTGGCGGTGATCGCGGCGCTGATCATCCGGGAGACCCGGCCCGAGGTCTACGCGAGGATCGGCCGGAGCGATCCGTCCGAGTTCGAAGCCGAGGGCGCCCCGCCGGCTCCGGATCCGCGGCTTTCGGCCCGGCGCGTCCCGGCGCCACCGGTGCCGGCTCCGGCGCCGCCTCTCCCGGCCGGACCGTACGAGGCAGAGGCGCCGGCGAGGTGGCCGGCCGCGGTGGGGCCGTACCCGGGTGATCCGGAACGCGGGGGGCCGCACCGGGGCGTGCCGTCGGAGCGGTGGGCCGTCGGACCGCCGAGTCTCCCGGACGCTGCGGCCGAGCGGCCGTGGCGAGAGATTCCCCGGCAGCGGACTCCGCTGGACGCGTCCTGGTCGGACGGTCGGCGGTCCGGCGTCCCGTCGGCCCAGCCGTCGGGCTCCTCCCGCGCCGAAGAGCAGGGCTGGTGGGAGCAGCCACCCGAGCCCGGGCAAGACGGCGCCCCGGGCGCGACGCCGCAGCAGCAGCACTGGCAGCCGGACCACTACCGTCCGCCGGAGCCGTACCGGCCGCCGCCCGGCTGACTCCGCCGGGCAGCTATCGGGTCGCGCGGTCGGGCCGGCTCGCCTCAGCGTTGCTGGCGGGCCGGCCCGCCGCCCCGTCGGGTGTCTGGTCCTGGCTCGCCTCGGGGCTGCTGGCGGGTCGGCTCGCCGCGTGATCCTGGATCGCCTTACCGATGGCCTGCGCGGTCTGGTCGCGCCACTGCTCGGACAAGCCGACCTGCCAGTCCTGCGACCCGAGCGGGCCGGCCGACGCGCCGGTGAAGTGCGGCATCACCTCCCGGGCGAACAGCTCGTAGCTGCGCCGGGTGGCCTCCCGGCCGGCGAAGTCGGCGGCCATCAGGAGGTACGCGCCGAACCCGCCGGACCGCTCCCAGAGCCGCTCGATCTGCGCGATCGCCATGTCCGGCGTTCCGCAGACGAACGAGCCGGTGGCGATGCCCTGCTCGATCCGGGCCTCCAGCGGGGAGTCGGGGTCGAGCGGGATCGGCAGTACCTTGGCCTGGTAGTTCTGCACATCCACCAGCCCGTACCGCACGTCCTCGCGGGCCTGGGCCTCGGTGTCGGCGAGGTGCATCATCCCCATCAGCCGCCACTCGTCGCGCCGCATCACCTGACCGTGCTCGGCGGCCACCTCGTTGGCGGTCTGCCAGTGCGTGCTGAGCAGATCCGTGCCGCCCGGCTGGCTGGCGGCGATCGAGAGCAGCCCGGCGCCGAACCGTCCGGCCGTGCGCGGACCGGCGGGCGAGAACGTGGCGGCCACCGCGACCGGCAGCCCGGTGGGACGGTACGGACGCAGCTGCAGCACCGCGTCCCGGAGCGTGAACCAGTCGGTCTCCCTGGTGACCGGCTCGCGACCGTCGAGCAGCGCGACGATCGCGTCCAGGGCCTCCTCCATCATGGCTCGCTGCCGGTTGGTGTCGATGCCGAGCATGTGCGCGTCCGAGGCCAGCTGGCCGGGGCCGACGCCGAGCATCACCCGGCCGCGCGTCAGGTGGTCGAGCAGTACCAGCCGGTCCGCGACGTTCAGCGGGTGGTGGTAGGGCAGCGAGACGACGCCGGTCCCGAGCCGGATCTGCCGGGTGCGGGCCGCCGCCGCCGCGATGAACACCTCCGGCGAACCGATGATCTCCCAGCCTCCGGAGTGGTGCTCGCCGATCCACGCTTCGTCGAAGCCGAGCCGGTCCAGGTGCTCGACCAGCTCCAGGTCCTGCTCCAGCAGCAGCGTCGGATTACGCCCGGCGCGGTGGAACGGGGCCAGGAAGATCCCGAACCGCAGCGGCGTGCGCCGGCCGGCCGCGACCTCGGTGGCGATCGTGCGGGGAAGCGTCATCGAGTTGCTCCTCAGCGAGCGGCGACGGGCCCGCAGAATTGCATCGTGTTCTAGTGCGAAGCAAGAGTCGCACTATGCGAACGGTGGGGGCCAACGGCCGCCGAGGCCGTGCGTCAGGGACTCCGCCGAGGCGCGTAGCCGGGTGCCGAGCGCGACGATCTCCGCGCCGGTCCGCAGCGGCACCCGGTGCCCTTCCCGGACGCAGAGCAGGCACAGCACCACGGCGACGCCGCCGGCGGCGTCGAACACCGGCGCGTTGACGACCGAGGCCCGGTACTGCCCGTCCGGCGAGATCGCGGTCGGCAGCGTCTCCGTGACGCCGAATGCCCGGCCGATCTCGGTCAGCACCCGCCGGAGGGCCGCCGCGTGCTCGGCGTTGCGCTGGTCGGCGTCGAAGTCGGCCACCAGCCGCCCCAGCCGCTCGCGCAGCTGGTCACCGACCTCCAGCGCCCAGCCCCGCTCCCGGATCGCCGCCAGCGCGGGGGCCAGCTCGCCGGCGGCGTCGGCCCGCTGCTCGGCGTCGAGCCGGTCCAGCCAGCGGTCGATCGTCTCCGGATCCGACCACGCCACCTGCACCGCCCCCAGCGGCGGACGCGGGGGGATCCGGTCGCCGGGCCGCAGTCCACGCGGGTGGCCCCGCCACCGCTGGCCGGTCGGAGCGGACGGTCGCCGGTCGTCGGCCGGGTCGGCGATCTCGCCGACCACCAGGTCGTCCTCCTCGCCGGGCACACCACCGGCGACCAGCGCGACGCAGACCAGGCCGGTCGCCGCGGCGAGATCGCGCACCACCGGACGGGCCGCGGTGAGCACCGGGTTGCCTTCGGCAGCGGCTCGGCCGGCCGCGACCAGCGCTGGGCCGAGCCGGTACGTGCGCGTCCCGGGATCGCGCAGCAGCCACCCGCGCCGGGCCAGTGCGACGACCATCGGATGCACGGTGGGTTTGCCGAGACCGGCCGCCCGGGCGATGTCGGCGAGCGTGAACTCCTCGGTCGGCGCCGACGCCAGCAGGTCGACCAGATCGATCAGCCGCTCGGTCTGCGGCGACGGCCTGCTCACGGCCGTCCGGCCGTTCGCATACTGCGACTCTTGATTCGCCCCAGCCCCGATGCCACGCTGCCCGGCATGACAGGAGCGGCGGGCGGACGGCTCGCGGACCAGGCGTCTACGGTTCCCGGCCCCGCGAGCGGTGCCGTCGTCGACGCCCGGCGCGGCTGATGCGCGCCGCCCGCCTGCACGGCCCCCGTGACCTGCGGGTGGAGACCGTGCCGGACCCGGTGCCGGGCCCCGACGAGGTGCTGCTGCGGCCGCTCTACACCGGCCTGTGCGGCTCGGACCTGCACGTGTGGCACGGCGGCGCGGGCGCTGCCGACGGTGCGCCGATGGTGCTCGGACACGAGTTCTCCGCCGAGGTGGTCTCGGTCGGCCCGGCGGCCGGAGACGTCCGGCCCGGCACCCTGGTCACCGTCGAGCCGATGTGGACGTGCGGCGGGTGCGCGCCGTGCCGCCGCGGCGACTACCACCTGTGCCGAGCCATGCAGTGGCACGGGCTCTCCGCGCGGACCGGGGCGCTGGCCGATCGCACGGTGGTCCGCGCGAGCATGGTGCACGTGCTGCCCGAGGGCGTCGACGCTCGGCAGGGAGCGCTGGTGGAGCCGATCGCGGTGGCTCATCACGCCGTCGCGCGGGCGAACCTGACCCCCGGTGGCTCCGCGCTGGTGATCGGCGCCGGGCCGATCGGCGTGGCGTGCGCTCTGGATCTGCTGGCCCGGGGCGTCCGGCGGATCGTGGTCTCGGAGCCGTCGCCGGTGCGGCGGGTAGCGGCGGCACGGGCGTTCGCGGCGGTCGGCGCGCCGGACGTCCTGGTGCTCGACCCGGGCGCCGACGACGTGCCGGACGCGGTCCGGGCCCTGACCGCCGGCGAGGGCACGGACGCCGTCCTCGACGCGGCCGGGGTCCAGGCCGCGTTCACGCTGGCGCTCGCGGCGGTGCGCCCGGGCGGCCGGGTGGTCACGGTCGCCGTCTACCTCGAGCCGGTGTCGTTCCATCCACTCACCACCTTCCTCGGGGAGGTCGACCTGGTCGCCTCCTGTGGCTACCGCGACGACTTCCCGGCCGTGCTCGACCTGGTGCGCGACGGACGGTTCCCGCTCACCGACCTGGTCCGGACCGTGCCGCTGGAGGCGGTCGGGGACGCGTTCGCGGAGCTGGAGGCAGGCACGGCGCTCAAGGTGCTGGTGCAGCTCTAAGCCGCCGCGGCGTCCAGCGTTCCGAGGTCGCGGATGGCCTGGCACGCCCGCGCGGTCATCGACAGGAACATCGCGTCGGCCGCCGGGCTCCGCTCCGCCGTCGCGTAGACGCAGCCGAGCACCGTGATCAGCGGAGCGTGCAGTACTCCGGTCCGGTACCCGGCCAGGCAGTCCTCGAGCGAGTAGCCCCGGACGCCGAGGCGGACCAGCTCCGCGTGGTACGCGGCGACGAGCTCGTTCTCGGTGGCCCGCCGGTCGTCGGCGCTCAGCGAGTTGGCGAGGAAGTACGCGACGTCGCGGCCGGGGTGCCCGACCGAGATCGTCTGCCAGTCCAGCGCGGCCACCTCCGGCCGGTCCGGGTGGAACATCAGGTTGTCGAGCCGGTAGTCGCCGTGGACGAGCGAGAACGGCGTCTGGTGCCGGCGCAGCCAGCCCTCGGTGAGCTCGGCGGCGGCGCGCAGCGTCTCGGCGTCGGCGGCGGGCAGGTCGGCCCCGAAGCGCTTCACGAACGTGTCGGTCGCGTCCCGGTGCAGTGCGCCGAGGAACGCGGCGCCCTCGGCGTCGGTCGGCTGCAGCCACTGCAGCCCGCCGGCCAGGAACGTGCTGTTCCAGAACGGGGCGTGCAGGCCGGCCAGGTTGACCACCGCGTGCCGCGCGCGCTCCGGGGAGCAGCCGGCGGCCTGACTGCCGGGCACGGACGGCGTCAGGTCCTCCAGCACGAGCGTGAACCGAGTGTGGTCCGGACTGATCGCCCCGTACCAGCAGCGCGGGACCCGGGCCTGGACGCGCTCGGCGAGCTGCCGGTAGAAGCCGACCTCCCAGGCGAAGCCCTGGCTGACCATGCTGCGGTCGGTACCGGTGGCCATCTTGACGACGACGCTCGACGGCGCCTCGCCGGACCCCTCCAGCACGACCCGGTAACTGGCGCCGATCTGCCCGGTGCCGATCCGCTGCGCCCTGGCGTCGCGCACCCGGACGTCCAGATCACTGCCGAGCCGGAGCACCCGGCTCAGCCACTCGGGGGTCAGGTCGGCGGGGTCGTCGGCGACGAGCGTCGGGTCGTCCTCGACCGGCAGCGGCAGCGGGGGTGTGCTCACGCGACCCTCCCGGGGTTGGCGGGGTAGGTGGGCAGCGACGCCGGCCGGACCGCGCGGTAGGCCTTCACCACCGGCGCCAGCTCGGTGGGGGTCGCGCCGTGCAGGACCACCCCGGAGACACCGAGGGAGAATTGACGCGCGACCTCGGCCGCGCACTGGTCGGGCGTGCCGGTGGCGGCCGCCGCGAGCCACTCGTCCGGGAGCAGCGTCGCGAGGTGCTCGAGCTGCTCGGTGGTGGCGCGGTCGTCGATGGCGCCGAGGAAGCTTTGCACCATCTCGTCGGCGCTGAACCGGGCCAGGACGGCCGGGTCCCAGTCGTTGATCGTGACCAGCGCGTCGCCGTAGCCCTGGAGGTAGGTGGCGAGGCGTCCGACGCTCTTCTTCAGCCGGACCTCGGCGGGGATGTGGTCGCCGATGGTGGCCAGCACCGACCAGACGCGGATCGTCGCCGGGTCGCGGCCGACCGACTCGGCGCCGCGGGCGATCGCGGCGAGCGCGGTCTCCAGCGCCCGGTCGGAGAAGTAGGTGTGCAGGACGACGCCGTCGGCGACGCGTCCGGCCAGCTCCAACGTCTTCGGGCCGATCGCCACCAGCAGGATCGGGATGTCGAAGTCGAAGTACGACTCCTGGTGCAGATAGGGATAGGAGCCGGCCGGGCCCTCGTGGCCGAAGATCGCCTCGCCCTTCCAGAGCCGGCGCATCAGGCCGGCGAAGTCCTCGATCTGCGCCGAGGTGACCTTGTTCAGCCCGATGGCCTGGAACCGCAGGTCGACACCGCGGCCGAGGCCGAGCGCGAACCGCCCGCCGGTCATCGTGTGCAGGGTGGTCGCGAGCGAGGCGGTGAGCAGGGGATGCCGGGTGTTGTGGTTGGTCGCGGCGGTGGCGAGGCCGAGCGTCTCGGACACCGCGCCCATCGCGCCGGCGATCGCACCCGCTTCCTTGAAGTTGTAGCGCTCGGAGATGAACGCCGCGCCGAGGCCGAGCGCTTCGGCGGCAGGCATCTCGCTGACGACATCCCGCGGGCTGCGCGTGTGCCCGGCGAGCGTGTAGAAGCCCAGCTCGGTCAGGTGTGGATCGCTACTCACCGTTGAGCGCTCCCGCGTCTAAGAATGTATGAAATATACAACCGACGCTAGTGCGCGCCGCGCGCACCGGTCAAGAGGGAGCGGCGTCGAGCGTCTTGACAGAACTAGAATTCTGTTTCAGAGTAGGGCCGGTTCGTCGGCGCGGCGCATCCGAGCCGATATCGCACGCGAAAGCGAGGGCCCGCATGGCGTTTCCGGCCGGCGCTCCGGTCATCGACACGATGATCGGTTTCCCGCACGAGGGTTTCGCGCAGTACGACTTCATCCGGAAGCAGACGAAGGACGCCGACTCCAAAGAGCGCATGGAGTTCCCGGCGGAGTACATGTTCAAGAACGTCCCGAAGGACTTGCCGACGTCCGATCCGGTGGCGGTGACGCTGCACGAGATGGACCGGTTCAACATCGAGAAGGGCCTGGTGGGGGTCGGCGACGACACGTCGAGGCTCGCGCTGAAGAAACACCCCGACCGGTTCGTTCCGTCCGGCTCGATCGACGACCCGAACGACGTCGTCGGGAGCGTGCGGGCGATCAAGCGGGAGTACGAGGAGTTCGGGATCCGGGCGACGTCGGTGTTCCCGTCCGGGACGTTCCCCCAGGTGCCGATCGACGATCCGAAGATGTACCCGATCTACGCCACGTGTGTGGAGCTGGGTATCCCGATCTTCGTCTGCGCGGGCGTGCCGGGGCCGCGGCTGAAGTTCGCGCCGCAGGAGGTCTCCCGCATCGACACGGTGATGTTCGACTTCCCGGAGCTGGTGTTCGTCACCCGGCACGGGTGCGAGCCGTGGGAGCAGCTCGCGGTGAAGCTGATGCTCAAGTGGCCGAACCTGTACTACTCCACGTCGGCGTTCGCTCCGAAGTACTACCCGAAGGCCGTCGTCGACTTCGCGAACACACGGGGCGCGGACAAGGTCCTCTACGCCGGTTACTTCCCGATGGGCCTGTCGCTGGAGCGGATCTTCCGGGACATGCCGCTCGTGCCGTTCAAGGACGAGGTCTGGCCGAAGTTCCTCTACGGCAACGCCGCCCGCCTCCTCGGGCTTTGAGAAGGAGAACACACATCATGACCGAGCTGCCGTTCACGTTCTTCGACTGCGACAACCACTACTACGAGGCGCTGGACGCGTTCACCCGGCACATCGAGCCGGAGTACAAGAAGCGCACGATGCAGTGGGCGCAGATCAACGGGAAGACCCGCCTGCTGGTCGGCGGGAAGATCAACAAGTTCATCCCGAACCCGACGTTCGACCCGGTCGCGGCGCCCGGCGTGATGGACGAGTACTTCCGCGGCCGGAACCCGAAGAGCGCGGACGTGAAGCAGCTCTTCGGTGAGCTGGAGCCGATCCGGGCGGAGTACCGGGACCGGGACGCGCGCATCGCCTGCATGGACCGCCAGGGCATGGAGGGCTGCATCATGCTGCCGACGCTCGGCGTCGGCATGGAGCAGGCGCTCATCGACGACCTGCCGGCGATGACCGCGGCGTTCCGAGCGTTCAACCGCTGGCTGGACGACGACTGGGGCTTCGCCTACCAGAACCGGATCTTCGCCGCTCCGTACATCACGCTGTCCGACCCGGACAACGCGGTGCGCGAGCTGGAGTGGGCCCTCGAGCGCGACGCGCGGTTCGTCGTCATGGTGGGCGGGCCGGTGATGACCGCGCTGGGTTCCCGCGCGCCCGGCGACAAGATGTTCGACGGGTTCTGGCAGCTGGCCAACGACTCCGGCATCACCGTGCTCTACCACGGTGGGGAGTCGCCCTACACGAAGTACCTGAAGGACTGGGGTGAGAACGACTTCACCGAGGCGTTCCGCGCCAACGCGTTCCGCGGGCTGATCTCGGCCAACGCGCTGCAGGACACGATCGCCTCGCACCTGGCGCTCGGACTGTTCGCGCGGTTCCCGAACCTGCGGATGGCGTCGATCGAGGTCGGGTCGGACTGGGTGTTCCACCTGTTCGAGAAGCTCACCAAGTCCTTCGGCCAGGTGCCGCACCTCTACCCGGAGGACCCGCGGGAGACGTTCAAGCGTCACATCTGGGTCTCGCCGTTCTACGAGGACGAGCTGGCCAGCCTGCTGCGGCTGATGGGCGCCGAGCACATCCTGATGGGCTCGGACTACCCGCACGTCGAGGGCCTGGCCGAGCCGGCGTCCTACATCAAGGACCTCAAGAACTACGACTACAGCGACGAGGACTGCAAGGCCGTCATGCGGGACAACGGCCGGTTTCTGTCCGTCCGCCGTCCGGCCTGAGTACCGTGCGCCTCGCGAAAGCCAGCCTGGCCAACCTCCTTCTCGAGGAGGGCGACGAGGACCTCGCGGTCCTCGTCGCCCGATCCTCTCTCCCGGAGGAGATCGACGTCGAGCGCGACGCCGACACGCTCGCCGCGATCGGTCTGACCGGCGACGAACTCCACGCCCTGCTCCCGACGCTCGAACGTTCCGGCGACGCCGGACCGCAGATCGAGCCCGACGAGATGGCACAGCTGGAGCAGACGATCTCCGACCGCTGGGCGCACCTCGTCTCCGACTGGACCGGTTCGTCCCGCACGGAATCCTGACGCCACACCGCGAGGAGAGTTGATGAGCAGCCAGGTCGAGGCGAACAAGCAGGTCGTGCAGGCGTTCTGGGACGCGCTGGCGGTGCGCGACTGGGACGGCATGAAAGCTCTGCTCACCGACGACGCGCACTACACCGACGTGGGCGGCCCCGGCCCGGGCGGTACCGGCCCGGACGCCGTCCTCGGCCGGCTCCGCGCCGGGCTCGAGCCGCTGGCCGAGTACCGGCACCAGCCCGGAGCCCGGATGATCGGCGAGGGCGACCTGGTCATGACCGAGCACGTCGAGCGGTGGGTCTTCAGCACCGGCGAGGAGTTCGACCACCCGTTCGTCTCGGTGACGCAGCTGCGCGACGGGAAGATCTGCCGCTGGCACGACTACTCGAACATCCAGAACATCATCGACAACGCACCGCAGTGGTGGATGGAGCACGTGATCAAGGAGTCGGAAGGCGCTCCCTGGGCCTGACGTCCGCCCTGGCGCGTCACAATGGGGGGAATGAGCGAGTTCGACGTCGTCGTGGTGGGCGCCGGAACGGCGGGGTGCGTCCTCGCTGCCCGGCTGTCGGAGAACCCGGACCGCCGCGTGCTGCTGCTCGAGGCGGGCCCGGTCTTCGGCACGCCGGGTGCGTTCCCGGAGGAGCTGCTGCGCGTCTCGTCGCTCTCGGCGGTGCTGCCCGGCAACCCGTACAACTGGCCGCTCTCCGGCTACCTGACGCCGGACCTGCCGTGGACGATCCCGCGGGGCCGGGTGCTGGGCGGCTCCGGCGCGATGAACGGCGCGAACTTCGTCCGCGCGACCCGGGCGGACTTCGACGACTGGGTGGCGCTCGGCAACACTGCCTGGTCGTACGAAGCCTGCCTGCCGTTCTACCGCCGCGCCGAGAACGACCTCGACGTCGTCAGCGACCTGCACGGCAGTGACGGCCCGCTACCGGTGCAGCGGGTGAAGGGCGAGGCGCTCAGCCCGCTGTCGGCCGCGTTCCTCGACGCGTGTCTGGCGGCCGGCTTCGCGGAGGAGAAGGACAAGAACGGCGACGAGAGGCCCGGCGTCGGCCTGATGCCCGGCAACTTCCTCGACGGCGTCCGGGTGAACACCGCGATCTCGCACCTCCTGCCGCACCTCGACCGGCCCAACCTCGTTCTGCGGGGAAGCACCGAGGTGACCGGGGTGGTGCTCGCCGGCGGCCGGGCGGTCGGCGTCCAGGTCGGGGCCGAAGTGATCCGGGCGGGGGAGGTCGTGCTCTCGGCCGGTGCGGTGAAGTCGCCGCACCTGCTGATGCTCTCCGGAATCGGGCCGGCCGACGCGCTCCGGGCGGCCGGGATCGACGTCGTGGCGGACCTACCGGGGGTCGGCCAGGACTGGTCGGACCACCCGGACGTGTACGTCGGCTTCACTCCGGCCGACGACGTTCCGTTCGACCCGGACACGCTCACCGCCCAGGTCGCGCTGAACCTCGACTCGGGCACCGATCCCGCCGGTGACCTGGAACTGCTGCTGTTCGTCATCCCGCTCGGCGCGATGATGACCGACACCGGCAGCGGCCGGACGTCGCTGCGCAAGGGAGCGTCGGACGTGCTGCGCCGGCCGCGGCGGACGTTCTCCGCCCTGCGCGGCGTCTCGCTGCGCCGCCTGGCCACCCAGCTGATCCGGCAGGGTGATGTGAACCTCATGGTCGCGCTCCAGCGTCCGGAGAGCCGCGGCCACCTGCGGCTGGTCTCCGCGGACCCCGCGGTCAGCCCGGAGCTGCACTTCGACTACCTGGAGCCGGCGGCCGACCGGGCCCGGCTGCGGACCGGCGTCCGGACGGCGGTGGAGCTGCTGCGGACCCGGCCGCTCGCCGATCGGGTCGCGTCGATCACCGCGCCGGACGCGCGGACGCTCGCCGACGACGCCGCGCTGGACGGGTGGCTGCGGACGTCGCTGAACTCCAACTTCCACCTCTCCGGGAGTGCCCGGATGGGGCCGGACACCGATCCCGGCGCGGTCGTCGACCAGACGCTCGCGGTGCGCGGCGTCGAAGGGCTGCGCGTCGTCGACACGTCGGTGCTCCCGGTCGTTCCCCGGCGCGGCACCAACGCCACCGCGGTGATGCTCGGCGAGCGCGGCGCGACGCTCTTCTGACCGGGGGGTGCTACCTCTCCCTCGGCTCGCCAGGCAACCTCCGTGCCGGACGGCCGGACCGCCGGTTACGGTGACCGACGTGTGTGCGGCCCTGGTGGTGCGAGGGGTGCGGAAGACGTTCGACCAGGACTCCGCCGCACCGGTTCCGGCGTTGCGCGGCGTGGACCTCACCGTCGAGCCGGGGGAGTTCGTCGCGGTCACCGGCCCGTCCGGCTGTGGCAAGTCGACGCTGGTGAACGTCATCGCGGGCCTGGACCGGCCGGACGACGGCGCCGTCGAGGTCGGCGGCGTCCGGGTCGACACGCTCGGCGCGGACGCCGCGGCGCGGTTCCGGCGGCGCCACGTCGGCCTGGTGTTCCAGTTCTTCGAGCTGCTCGACGGTGTGTCCGCGGCCGACAACGTGCGGCTGGCGGCGTTGCTGGGCGGCGTCGGCCGGAGACGTGCGGCGCAGCGGGCCGCGGAGCTGCTCGACCTGCTGGGGTTGCTGGACAAGGCGGACGCCGCACCGGGGGAGTTGTCGGGCGGCCAGCGGCAGCGGCTGGCGATCGCCCGTGCCCTCGCCAACGAGCCGCCGGTGCTCCTGGCGGACGAGCCCACCGGCGCGCTCGACTCGGCAGGCGCCGCGGAGGTGCTGGAGCTGCTCGCCCGGCTGAACGAGTCCGGACAGACGGTTCTCGTCGTCACCCACGATCCGGCGGTCGCGGCCGCCGCCGGCCGGGTGGTGCGGATGCGGGACGGCTGCGTGGTCGCCGCCGGTGCACCCGCGTGAGGTCCCGGATCGCGCTCCTGCTGGCCGGAGCCCTGTGGGGTGCGGTGGCGGGCGGCGGTGCGGTGGTGCTCCGCTGGGCGGAGTGGCTGCCCGCGCTGGTGGCGCCGCTCTGCCTGGCGATCGGAGTCGGCGCCGGTCTGGTGGCGGGCTTCGTCCCGCTGGCGCGGCGGCACGCGCACGCGGCGCTCACCGCCGCGGCGTGGGTCGCGGCGATCGGCGCGGCCGCGGCGCTCGGACCCGTGGTCGCCCTGCTGGTGCTGGGCCGACTCCCGGAGGCACGGGAGAGCCGGGTCGGTGCCGCGGTCGGCGTGGGGATGCTCGCCGTCGCCGCGGTCGCCCCGGTTCTTCTCCGCTCGGCCCGGCGGGCCGCCGGGCGTCTGGCCCGGGGCGGCAGGCACACCACCGACGCGGTGCTCGACCGATTCGTGACCCAGGCCTCGGCCGGTGTCGCGGTGGAGCACCTGCTGCGGGAGCTGGCCGTCGCGGTGCGCCGCCGGTGGCGCGCGTCCGAGGTCGAGATCTGGACCGGCGACGGTGGTGCGCTGGACCTCCTCGTCCGCGTTCCGGGCGCGGGAGCGGCGCCGCCGGACACGCTGGCGGTCGAGGCGGTCGAGCGCCTCCGGCGAGTCGGCGTGGTCGGCCCCGGATGGCTGCGGACCTGGGTTCCGGACCTGCTCGCCCGGGCGCCCGCCGCGCAGGTGCGGGTGGCGCCCGCTCGGCACGGTGAGCACCTGCTCGCGCTGGTGGTGCTGCGGCGCGCCCGCGACCAGGAGCGGTTCTCGCCCGCCGACGACCGCGCGCTGGCCGAGACGGCCCGGCGGCTCGGCGCCGCGCTCCACAACCATCAGGTCGACAGCCGGCTCCAGCAGACGCTGCGCGACCTGCGCCGCTCCAACGCCGAACTGCGCGCGTCCCGGTCGCGCCTGGTCTCGACCGCCGACGCCGAACGGCGGCGGATCGAACGCGACCTGCACGACGGCGCCCAGCAGCACCTGGTGTCGCTCGCCGTCGGGCTCGGACTGCTCCGCGAGGTCGGGACGACAGACGGCCCGGATTCGCTGCTCGACCAGCTCGACCAGCTGGCGGTACGGGCCTTGGAGGACCTGCGCGACCTCGCCCACGGCGTCTACCCGGCGCTGCTCCGGGACGCCGGCCTCGCGCAGGCCCTGCCGGGCGCCGTCGAGCGCAGCGGGCTCCGCGCCGACCTGGACTGTGTTCCGGACCGGTTCCCGCTGGAGATCGAGGCGGCGCTCTACTTCTGCTGCCTGGAGGCGCTGCAGAACGTCACCAAGCACGCGTCCGGTGCGGCGGTCACGATCCGGCTGCGGCGTGAGCCGGGGGGAGTACTGGTCCTGGAGGTGTCCGACGACGGCCCGGGATTCGACCCGGCCGCGGTTCCCCCGGGGTCCGGACTGCAGAACATGACCGACCGGGTCGGCGCGGTCGGGGGCGAGGTGGAGGTCCGGTCGGGCCCCGGCGCCGGTACCACCGTGGCGGCCCGGGTCCCGGTCGGCGAGGCGGGCTGAGTGTCCTGGGCGGCGATCGCGCTGGTGGCGCGCGCGGAGTGGCGTCGCCGCCGGGCGGCCCTGCTCGCGCTGGGACTGCTGATCGGGCTCGCCGGCGGGCTGGTCGTGGCCGGCGCGGTGGTGACCGAGCGGACCACCTCCGCGTACCCCCGGCTGGTCGAGGCCGTTCACCGCGACGACGCCCGGGTGTTCGTCCCCGCCGACCGGAAAGAGCTGAGCACGGCCGTCGGCGCACTGCCCGGCGTCCGCACGTCGTGGACGGCGCGGATGTGGGTCGGCGAGATCGTGATGGCCGGGCAGAACCTCACCTACTCGACGGTCACCGGCCCGATGGGGACCCCGTCGCCGGGCCTGGTGACGCCGGTGGTCGTGCGCGGCCGCGCGCCGGACCCGGCGGCGATCGGCGAGGTGCTGCTCTCCGAGCGGTACGCCGAGTTCCTGCACGCCTCGGTGGGGACCGGGTTCACGCTCCGGATGCTGACGCTCGACCAGTTCAACCGGTTCGCCACCGGGTTCGGCGAACCGGCCGGCCCGGCGGTGCCGCTGCGCGTCGTCGGCATCGCCCGGATGCCGACCTGGGGGACGTACACCTCGCACGTCCTCACCACCCCGGCGTTCGCGGCGCGCTACGGCGAGGCGGAGCTGAGCCGGATCTCCTACGTCCGGCTCGGTCCGTCGACCACCGACCGGCAGGCGTTCGCGGCCGCGGTCGATCGGCTCCTCCGCAGCCAGCCGGAGCGCCCCGGCCAGGCCGCCGCCGAGGCGGTGTACCCGGCCGAGTCCGAGGACGCCGTGGTCCGGCCGGCGCGCCGGGCGACCAGGGCGGGGTTGCTACTCGCCGACGCCGCGGCCGCCGCCGACGTGCTGCTCGTCGTCGCCCAGGCGTTGACGCGGCACCACGCCGGCTCGGCCCGGGCGCAGCGCGTCGAGGCGATGCTCGGCCTGACCTTTCCGGAGCGCGTTCTGGCGAGGCTCGCTCCGGTCGGCGCGACCGTGGTGGTCGCCACCGGAGCGGCGCTGGCCTGCGGTGTCGCGGCGGGCCTCGTCGAGCCGGTGGGAGGGCTCGACGAACTCGAACCGCAGCCGGGCTTCCGCGCCGACTGGGTGACCGCCGGTCTGGGCGCCGCCGTCACCGGCCTGGCCACGATCGTTCTGGCTGCCGGAGCGGCGGCGCTCAGACCGGCGGTCACCCAGTCGGCGCGGAAGCCCGGCTGCGGTTCGAGTTCGTCGAGCCCNGCGGTGCCACGGTGCTGGCCGGCCTGCGACTCGGCGCGGCGGGGCGGGGTCGGGCGATGGCCGGGCTCACGGCGGAG
>NZ_BAAAYN010000003.1:74497-128223 GCF_039536245.1 Cryptosporangium minutisporangium
GGCGATCGCCGCGGTGACCGTGGGTCTGAGCCTCGAGCGGCTCGTCTCGACGCCGGACCGCTGGGGTGGCTCGGCCGAGCTCGACGTCGCCGAGGTCCTCGACGACGACCTCGACCGGCTCGCCGCCGATCCGCGGGTGGTGGCGCTGGCCGAGGCGCTCTCCGGCTCGGTGGAGATCGACGGCGAGCGGACCCCGGCGTCCGCGTACCGGGTGTGGAAGGGGGACGTCGGGCCGACGGTCCTCGCGGGCCGGTTGCCGGCCAGGGTCGACGAGGTGTGCGTGGGGATCCGGTTCGCCGAGCGCCACGGGCTGCGCGTGGACGACACTCTCGTCGTCACCGCCGGGGACGGCCCGCCGCGGCGGCTGCGCGTGGTCGGCGTCGGGGTCGTGCCGTCGCTCGACGACGGCACCCGGCTCAGCGGCGGCGTCGTGCTGCACCCGGACGCCATCGGGACGCTCGCGGCGTCCGAGGGATTCCGTGAGGGGCAGCTCCGGGTGGCGCCGGGAACGCTCGACGACCTCACGGCCGACCTGGGACGCGACCGGGAGATCTACCCGCGGGGCCTCCCGCCGGAGATCACGGTGCTCGACGGTCTCCGTCCGGTGCCGGTCGCCGTGGCCACGGTGCTGGCGATCGCGGTCGTGCTCGTCCTGGTGCACGCGCTGCGGGGTGCCCGGCGTCGGCTGCGCCGTGACCTCGCCGTGCTCCGCGCCCTCGGCGTGACCGCGGCCGGTCAGGCCGCCGTCCTCGCGGTCGTGGCGTTGCGGGTGGTCGTTCCGGCCGTGCTGCTCGGGGTGCCGCTCGGCTACGGCGTCGGCCGGATCGTCTGGCACGAGGTCGCGACCGGCTCGGGCGTCGGTGGTGACGCCTCGCTACCGGCGTGGGTGGCGCTTCTCGGTGCGCTGGCCGTGTTCGTCCTCGCGGTGGGTCTGACGGTGCCGGGTCGGCGGACCGGCCGCGGCGGGATCGCGGCGACGCTCCGGGTGGAGTGACGCGGCACGGGCCCCGATGGTCCTTACTTCCGATGGTCGAGGAACATCAGCACCGCACGGACCCGCCGGTTGATGTCGGGCTCGCTGGCCAGGTCGAGCTTGCCGAAGATCTGGTTGGCGTGTTTCTCCACCGCGCGTTCGGTGAGGTGCAGCGTCCGCGCGATCGCGAGGTTGTTCTTGCCCTGCGCCATCTCGGCGAGGACCTCGGATTCGCGCGGGCTGAGCGCGTCCAGGGCGTTCCGCGTGGCGCTGTGCGTCCGCACCAGCGCCGCGACGACCGCGGGGTCGATGACCGATCCGCCCTCGGCGACCCGGCGCACGGCCTCGGTGAGCTCCCGGACGTGCGCGACGCGCTCCTTGAGCAGGTAACCCCGGCCCTCCACACCGTCGTTGAGCAGCGCCAGGGCGTACGCCGGCTCGTGGTACTGGCTCAACACGATGACGCCGATCCGCGGATGGTCGCGACGGAGCCGGGTGGCCAGCTGGATGCCCTCATCGGTGCCGGTGGGTGGCATCCGCACGTCGGTGATCACCAGGTCGGGCTGCTCGGCCTCGACCAGCTCCAGGATCGACGGCAGGTCGGCCGCGGTACCGACCATATCCAGCCCGTCGGCGACGGCGATGAGCTGCGACAACCCCGCCCGCAGCAGCACGTCGTCTTCGGCGATCGCCACTCGGACCGGCACGCGGCCATGATAGACGCGGCCCGCTGCGGGGCTACCGGGGGCGGGTGCTCCAGATGCTCCGGAGCAGGGTCGGCCGGAGCGCCGACTTGTGGAAGTACCCCGCCACCTCGGGCGTCGCGACCGCGGTCGGCAGGTCGCGCGGGTGATACGTCGAGAACACGACCACCAGGACGCCCGGGCAGACCGTGTGCAGCCGCCGTGCCGCCTCGACCCCGTCGACGCCCGGCAGCCGCAGGTCCATCAGCACCAGATCCGGGCGCAGCAGCGGGCCGCGGTGGACCGCGTCCTCTCCGCTGATCGCGGTACCCACCAGCGCGAACCCGCCGGTGTGCGTGACCACGGCGGTGGCCGCGGCCCGGAACGGCTCCTGGTCGTCGACGACCAGGACCCGCACCGTCGCCTCTCCCTCCACGGGCCCAGCATCCGCTCCTGCGGCTCGGCCGCGCGCGGGTGCTGGCACCCCTTCCGAGTCGCCAGGCAGCACCGGCGCGCCGCACGCCCCGCGGCGCAGAGACTCGTCGTCGACCGTCCCGAACGCCCGAAGGAGCACCATGACCACCTATACCGCTGCACACGACCGGAGTGCCGCGCCGCCGGACGCGGTCCGCCGCCGCCGGCCGTGGGCGGTGACCGGCGTCGTCACCGGAGTGCTCGGCCTGGCGGCCACGATGAACGTTTTGGCCAAGAGCGTGTACCCGGAGGACGGCAGCGGGCTGGACGCGAGTGTCGTCGACCGGGTCGACGCCACCGGCACCCGGATCGGCTTCGTCCTCGGGTACCTCGCGGTCGCCGGCCTGCTCGTGCTGGCCGCGCAGTGGCGCCGTCACGTCGAGCCGCAGCTGCCCACCAGCACGGCCAGCCGAGTGGTGAGCAACGGGCTGCTGGCGTCCGCCGCCGCGCTGACGTTCGGATACGGCTGGATGGGCGCGCTCGCGCTCTACAACGACGACGGCCCCGAGGCCGGCAGCTTCGACCAGGCCGGGGTCTACGTCTACTTCATGCTCACCGACTTCGGCCCGTTCATCGGGTGGCTGGGGGTCGTCGTCGCGGCCGGTGCCGCCGCCTGGATGGGGCTGGTCGAGCGGAGCCTGCCGGTCTGGATCGGCATCGTCGGTGTGCTGCCGGTGCTCGGCACGCTGCTCTTCATCGTGCTGACGTCGGTGCCCGGGGCGCCCGGGCTGTTCGGTGGGCTCTGGATGATCGTGACGTTCACCGGCATCGCGCTGAGCCGCCGACCCTTCACTGCCGGGTCCAGGGGGGTCTGAGACCCGGCTTTTCCGGCCCGGTTCCCCGTCCGGGCCCGGTCCCGGCCGGTTCGGTCCCTTCCGGCCGGGACCGCCTCTTCCGCGGCGACGCCGGCCGGGTGGCTGCTCACCCGGCCGGCGACGTTCGCCGTTCCCCGATCGGTCCCCGGCCCGTTCCTCGGCCCGGGGACCGATCTACTCGGCCCAGGCGCCGGACTCGGCGGCGCCCTTGGCGTACTCGGCGAAGTCCTTGGCCGGCCGGCCGAGCGCGCGCTGCACCCCGTCCCGCACCGCCTCGTTGCGGCCGTCCAGCACCTCGGTGAACAGGTACGTGACCAGCCAGATCACGTCCTCCGGGTACTCCGCGGCGCGCAGGCCGGCGGCGTAGTCGTCGATGCTCACCGACTCGAAGCCCACGCTCCGCCCGGAGGCCGCGGCGATCTCCGCGGCGGCCTCCGCGAACGTCAGCGCGCGCGGCCCGGTCAGTTCGTAGAGCTGTCCGGTGTGGCGCGGATCGGTCAGCGCCGCGACCGCTACGTCGGCGATGTCGTCGACGTCGACGAACGGCTCTCGCACGTCGGTGACCGGCACCCGGATCGTGCCGTCGAGCACGTCGGCGAGCAGGTAGTCCTCGCTGAAGTTCTGCGCGAACCAGCTGCAGCGGACGATCGTCCACTCCGGAGCGTTGGCCTGCACGATGCGCTCGCAGCGCTCGGCCTCGGTCTCTCCGCGGCCGGAGAGCAGGACCAGGCGGCGGACGCCCTGGCGCGCGGCCTCCGCGGTGAACGTCTCGATCGCCTTCGGGGCGTCCGGCACGGCCAGGTCGGGCACGTAGTTCACGTAGGCCGCGTCGACGCCGGAGAGCGCCGCCGGCCAGGTCGCCGGGTCGGCCCAGTCGAACGGCGGGGTACCCGAGCGGGACCCGAGCCGGACCGGGATGCCGAGCGCGTCGAGGCGGGCGGCGATGCGGCGGCCGGTCTTACCGTTACCTGCGGTCAGAAGGATTGTCATGGCTCAAGCAAACCGTCAGACGTGAGACGTCTCCATCGTTGTGAGGCGCACCTGCATACGTGAGCGTCTACGCTCGACCCCGTGGACACTCTGGCCGGCCTGCTCGACGGGCCCAGGGCGCGGGGCGCGTTCCTGATCCGCTCGCTGATGACCCCGCCCTGGTCGATGCGGATCGAGGACGAGGCACCGCTGACGCTCTGCGCGGTCGTGCAGGGGAAGGCGTGCGTGCTGCCCGAGGCGGGTGGGCTGGTCCGGGTGGAGAGCGGCGACGTCGTGATCTTCCGGGGGCCCGACCACTACACGGTCGCCGACGAACCGGACACCGCGCCGCAGGTGCACATCCTGCCCGGTCAGGAGTGCCGGACACCCGACGGTGCGCCGATCCGGATGAGCGAACTGCTGTCGCCGCCGGGTGTGCTCGGCGTCCGCACGTGGGGCACCCAGGCGAGTGGGGGCACGCAGGCGAGTGGGGGCACGCAGGCGAGTGGGGGCACGCAGGGGATCGGGAGTACGCAGGCGACCGGGGGCACCGAGCTGCTGACCGGTACCTACGAAGTGCAGAGCGAGGTCAGCAGCCGCCTGCTCGCGACCCTGCCGCCGGTGCTGGTGATCCGGCGCGACAGCTGGGACAACCCGCTGGTGGGCTTCCTCGCCGAGGAGATCGTCAAGGACGCCCCCGGCCAGACCGCGGTCCTCGACCGGCTGCTCGACCTGTTGCTGATCGGCGCGCTGCGGACCTGGTTCGCCCGGCAGGACAGCAAGGCGCCGGGCTGGTACCGCGCGCACAGCGATCCGGTCGTCGGGCCGGCCGTGCGGATGCTGCAGGCCGAGCCCGCCCGGCCGTGGACCGTGGCGCTGCTGGCCCGGGAGACCGGCGTCTCTCGGGCCGCGCTCGCCCGGCGGTTCACCGAGCTGGTGGGCGAGCCGCCGATGGCGTTCCTGACCGGCTGGCGGCTGGCCCTCGCCGCGGACCTGCTGCGCGAGCCGGACGCGACGCTGGCGGCGGTCGCCCGCAAGGTGGGGTACGGCAGCCCGTTCGCGCTGAGCTCGGCGTTCAAGCGGGTGCGCGGCATCAGCCCGCAGGAGTTCCGCTCGGTGGGCTGACTTCTGTCGGAGGCCGGGGTTACGTTCAGCTAATGAGCGAACTACCACACGTGGTGGTCCACGTGGCTGTGTCGCTGGAAGGGGCCACTACCGGATTCGAACTCGATCTCGCCCGGTTCTACGCGCTGGCGCAGACCTGGCGCGAGGACGTCACGCTCGTCGGCGCCGACACGATCCTCGCGCAGGAGGCCGCGCTGGCGACGGTGCCCAAGCCTGGCCCCGCCGAGAACGGCCCGCTGCTCGCCGTCGTCGACAGCTGCGCTCGCGTCCACTCGTGGCGGGCGCTGCGCGACGCCGGGCACTGGTCGGGCGTGCTGGCGCTGCGCGCGGCGTCCACCCCGAAGGGCGCGGCCGAGTCGTCGGAGCGGCTGGTCGTCGGAGCCGAGCGCGTCGACCTCCGCGCGGCGTTGGCCGCGCTGGCCGGGCGCGGGGCGTCGACCGTGCGGGTCGACAGCGGCGGGGCGCTGACCGGCGCGCTGCTCGCCCAGGGCCTTCTCGACGAGGTCAGCCTGCTGGTCCACCCGGTGTTCGCCGGGCACGGCGGCCACCACCGGTGGTTCGGGCCGTCGCACCCGCCCGCCAGGGCGTTCACCCTGGCCGGCAACGAAACGATCGGCGATCTGGTCTGGCTGCGGTACCGCGCGAGCGGCTGACGCGTTTCACCGGCGGTATGCGTTGGTACGCACTGCGTACGAGCGACATCGCGGCGTCGAGGGAGCGGTCATGGCTCAGGTCACCGATGCACCGGAAACCCCCGAGCTGCAGAAGGGCCTGCGCCCGCGCCACCTGCGGATGATCGCGATCGGTGGCGTCATCGGTGCCGGTCTGTTCGTGGGCTCCGGCGCGGTGATCAACGACGTCGGGCCGGCCGCGTTCCTCACCTACGCCGTCACCGGCGTGCTGATCGTCCTGGTCATGCGGATGCTCGGGGAGATGGCGACCGCCCACCCGTCCACCGGGTCGTTCGCGGACTACGCACGCGCGGCGCTCGGCAACTGGGCCGGCTTCTCGGTGGGCTGGCTGTACTGGTACTTCTGGGTCATCGTCGTCGGGTTCGAGGCGGTAGCCGGTGCGGAGATCCTCCGGCGCTGGGTCGACGTACCACTGTGGGCGCTCGCGCTCGGGCTGATGGTGCTGATGACCGTCACCAACCTGTTCTCGGTCCGCTCGTACGGCGAGTTCGAGTACTGGTTCGCGGGCGTGAAGGTGGTCGCGATCTGCGCCATGCTCGCTCTCGGCGCGTGTTTCGTCCTGGGGCTGTGGCCCGGCCGCGACCTGGACTTCTCGAACCTCACCGACCAGGGCGGCTTCCTGCCGAACGGGACCGGCGTGATCTTCTCCGCGATCGTCGTCGTCATCTTCTCGATGGTGGGTGCGGAGATCGCCACCGTTGCCGCCGCGGAGTCCGACGACCCGGCGCGCGCCATCGCCAAAGCGACCAACTCGGTCGTCGTCCGGATTTCGATTTTCTACGTCGGCTCGGTGTTCCTGCTCGCCGTGATCCTGCCGTGGGACTCGACCCGGCTGGGGGAGTCGCCGTACGTCAGCGCGTTCGACGTGATGGGCATCCCGGGCGCGGCCGACCTGATGAACGCGGTCGTGCTCACCGCGGTGCTGTCCTGCTTGAACTCCGGCCTCTACACCGCGTCCCGGATGGTGTTCGTGCTGGCCGCCCGGGGTGAGGCGCCGCAGCGGCTGACGCGGATCAGCGGGCGCGGTGTGCCGGTGGCGGCGATCCTCGTCTCCACCGTGGTCGGATTCCTCTGTGTCGTCGCGGCGTACGTCTCGCCGGACACCGTCTTCCTGTTCCTGCTGAACTCGTCCGGCGCGGTCATCCTCTTCGTCTACCTGTTCATCTGCCTCTCCCAGCTGATCCTGCGGCGGCGGACGCCCGACGACGAGCTGCCGGTGAAGATGTGGGGTTACCCGGTGCTCACCGGGCTGGTCATCGTCGCGATCGTCGTCGTGCTGGCGTCGATGGGGGTGGGCGCGGACACCCGCTCGCAGCTGCTGCTGAGCCTGCTCTCGTTCGCGGCCGTCCTCGGCGCCCACACCGTCGTGGCCTGGCGCCGCCGCCGCCGGGCGGGAGCGCCGCCGGCTCCGACGGAGCCGCCGGATCCGACCGACCCGGCGCCCGTCGACCACTCGCTGCGCTGAGATTATTCTGGTGCGGTGGGCGGTCGTGTTCGGGAACCGGTCGGGCCGGATGCGGTCCGGGTGCTCTACGCCGACGCCGCCCGTCGCCTCGCCGACTACGCGCGGCGGCTCGTCCCGACCGGCCGCGACCAGCAGATCGGTGATTCCGTCCGGGAGGCGCTGCACGCCCAGCAGGTCGTCGACCGCCTCGTCGCACTCGCGGTAGCGGTCGAGCGCGCGAACGGTGCGACGTGGACCCAGATCGCGGAGGCCGCCGACGTGGATCCGGCCACCGCCCAGGAGCGCTGGGGACGTCCGGCGGCGGGCATCCTCGCCGGAGCCGCGCGCGGGCTCGGCCCGGCCCGGCTGCGCGCCGCCGGGGCCGAGTCGAGCGCGGCGCTCGCCGAGGACCTCGACGACTGGGTCCTCGAGCACCGGCAGGGCGACGATCCGGCGTCGCTCGATCCGGAGCGGCCGGTCAGCGGACGCCTGACCGGCGGAACGACGCCCACGATCGGCCCGGCCACGCCCGCCGCGTTGCGTGCGCTGGCAGCGGCGGCCGAGGATCTGGCCGACCGGGTCCAGGCGACGCAGGCCGCGTTGAACGCGGCGAACGACGACGCGACCCGCCGCGTGGGGTGGGGCAGGCTGGAGGAGGCCGCCGGTGCCGCGCGCCGGGCGGCGGTGACACTGCTGGCGACGGCGAGCGAGTTGGCCGCCATCCGGGTCGGCCGCCGACCACGCCGCTGAACTCCGGGGCCTGGCCCACGGGGGAGCGCGGGTGCGCTCAGTCCTTGCGAGCGACGCCGCCATAGATCGAGACGAGCGCGTCGGGCTCACCGGAGTGCTGGTCGCGCTCGTCCGGCCGCCAGCGGTGCACGAGCGTCAGGCCGGGCTCGACCAGCGCGAGTCCGTCGAAGAAGCGGTCGATGTCGGCGCGCGACCGCGGCCGGAGAACGCCGCCGCGCTGGGCGAAGTCCTCCGCGACCGCCCGCCAGCCGGCCGGCTCCAGATCGGAGGTGACCTGCGACAGCGCCAGGTAGGAGCCGGTGGGCAGCGCGTCGAGCAGGCGCCGGACCAGCGCGTGCGGGTCGTCCTCGTCGCGCAGGTGGTGGGTGACCGCGAGGAGCAGCAAGCCGACCGGCTTCCGCAGATCGAGGGTCGTGCCCGCCCGCCTCAGGACGTCGTCGGGTTCGCGGAGGTCACCCCGGAGGTACTCGATCGACCCGTGGCCGCTCGGTAACGCGCGGCCGCGGGTCACCACGAGCGGATCGTTGTCCACGTAGACCACGTGGGTCTCCGGGGCGAGCGCCTGCGCGACCTGGTGCGGGCTGGCCGCGGCGGGGATGCCGCTGCCGATGTCGAGGAACTGCCGGAGGCCGGCGTCGCGGGTCAGGTGGGTGACCGCGCGCCGGAGGAACTCGCGGTTGGCGCGGGCGGCGATCCGCGCGCCGGGATTGACCGCCAGGCCGGCTTCGGCGGCGGCCCGGTCGGCCGGGAAGTAGTCCGCGCCGCCGAGCAGGTAGTTGTAGATCCGCGCCGGGTGCGGGCGGTCGGAGCGCAACTCGGCGGACTCGCGAGGGGCGGCGTCGCTCATCGCCTCATTGTCGGTCACCGCGCCCGGTGATTTGCCCACTTGCCGGGGATCGGGCGGCCGAGCGCGCTCCTCTCAGTGATCGGAAAGACGGTGGAAGCGTCCGGGCCGGGCCGGCTTCTACTTCGTCACCAGCTGGACCCCGACCCTGCTCGTCGAGGCGGGCCTGTCGGCCGGGGCCGGGATCACCGGCGGCATGCTGCTCAACCTCGGCGGCATCTTCGGTACGGCCGCGCTCGGCCTGCTCGCGGCCCGGATCGCACTGCAGCGCGTCCTCATCGCCTATCTGATCGCGACCGCGGTGTTCCTCGCGGCGTTCATCGCGTCCACGCTCGCGCTCGGCGGCGTCGTCGGTGTGCTGGTCAACGGGTGCGTCGCCGGGCTGTACGCGTTGACGTCGGCCTCGTACCAGGCCGAGGTGCGCACCACCGGCATGGGCACCGGACTCGCGTTCGGCCGCGTCGGCGCGGTACTGACCCCGACGCTCGCCGGAGCGTTCCTGGACGCCGGGGCCACGCCCGAGCAGCTCTACGTGGCGGCCGGGGTGGTCTTCGCGCTCGCCGCGGTGGCGGTCGCGTCGCTCCGACGACGCACGGTCGCTCCGATCCCGGCTCCGGCGGTCTCCTGAGGAGCGGACGCGTGGGGGTGGGGCGCGCGTGCGGCCCACCCCCACGGTGTCCGCTACGACATCTTCGTGACACCGTGCAGACATGGCACGGTCATCCTCCGGGGACTCGATGGTCGACCGCGTCGTGCGGATCCTGGAGTCGTTCGACCCGGACACCCCGGCGCTGACCGTCTCGGAGCTGGCGGCACGCGCGGATCTCCCGCTCTCGACGACGTCCCGGCTGGTCGAGCAGCTGGTGGGCCACGGACTGCTGTCCCGCGACGCCGACCGGAGGGTGCGGATCGGCGTCCGGATGTGGGAGCTGGCCGCCCGCGCGTCGCCGACGCTCGGCCTCCGGGAGGCCGCGATGCCGTTCCTCGAGGATCTGCACGCGGTCGTCGGGCACCACGCCCAGCTCGGGGTGCTCGACGGCCACGAGGTGCTGTTCCTCGAACGCCTCTCCGCGCCCGGCGCCGTCATCAACCTCACCAAGATCGCCGGCCGGATCCCGCTGCACGCGTCCTCGGCCGGCCTGGTCCTGCTGGCGCACGCGACTCCGGCACTGCAGGACGCGGTGTTGCGCCGGCCGCTGCGCAGCTACACCCCGCGCACGATCAGCGACCCCAAGCAGCTGCGTGCCGTCCTCGCCCAGGTGCGGCAGCAGGGGTTCGTGCACTGTCCCGGCCACATCCACACCGACGCCGCCGGGCTCGCGGTCCCGGTCCGCGACCGGCACGGGCAGGTCGTCGCCGCGCTCTCGGTGGTGGTGCCGGACGACGAGCGGGCGCTGGGCCGGCTGCCGGTGCTGCGGGCGATGGCGCGGGGCATCCAGCAGGCGCTCACCACCGCCGCACCCGGCTGACCACGCGGAACCATTGAATGGGAACGTCGTTGTGGCGCCGCTCACCGCGGGGCGATGCTCCCCGGCATGCTCGCTGCTGCGCATACGCTCCTCCACCCGGCGACCGGGCTCTCCACGCTGCGCGTCGTCGCGAAGACTCCGCTCGCGGACGGCGTCTGTGGGCTGACGCTGGCCGCCCCGGACGGTGGCCGGCTTCCGGACTGGACGCCCGGCGCCCACCTCGACCTGCTGCTGCCGGGCAACGTCAACCGGCAGTACTCGCTCTGCGGGAACCGCTGGGACCCGACTACGTACCAGGTCGCGGTGTTGCGCGAACCGGACGGCCGCGGCGGCTCGGCCTACGTCCACGACCGGCTCCGCGACGGTGACGTCGTCGGGGTCGGTGGGCCGCGGAACAACTTCCCGCTGGTGCCCGCGGACCGGTACCTGTTCGTGGCCGGTGGCATCGGGATCACCCCGATCCTGCCGATGATCGCCCACGCCGAGCTGCTCGGAACCTCGTGGACGCTGCTCTACGGCGGCCGGACCCGGGCGTCGATGGCGTTCCTGGACCGGCTGGCGGCTTACGGCGATCGGGTACTGATCCGGCCGCAGGACGAGTTCGGGCTGCTGGACCTGCGGAGCGCACTGTCCGGTGCGGAGCCGGGGACGAAGGTCTACTGCTGCGGCCCCGGCCCGCTGCTGGACGCGATCGAGATCATCTGCGCCGGGTTACCGCCGGGCTCGCTGCGGACCGAGCGGTTCGTGCCGAAGCCCCAGGGACCGCCGGTGCGCAGCACGCCGTTCGACGTCGAGTTGGCGCGGAGCGGCGTCACGGTGCCGGTGCCGCCGGGCGTCAGCGTCTTGACGGCGATGGCGGAGGCCGGCGTACCCGTGCTCTCCTCCTGCCGGCAGGGCACCTGCGGCACCTGCGAGACGCCGGTGCTCGACGGCGTCCCCGACCACCGCGACTCGCTGCTGTCGGAGGCCGAGCGTGCGGCCGGCCGCAGCATGTTCGTCTGCGTCTCCCGCTCGTGCACCGACCGTCTCGTTCTCGACGCCTGAACACCGGAGCCCACGATGACGCTCGCTCCTTTCTGCCCGACGACCGACGCCGACCCGTTCGGCCCCGAGATCCTCGAGGATCCGCTGCCGTTCCAGCGGTCCGTGCGCGACGCCGGACCGGTCGTGTACCTCAGCCGGTACGACGTTTACGGCCTCGGTCGCTACGCCGAGGTGCACGCCGCCCTCACCGACTGGCAGCACCTCCAGTCCGCGGCCGGCGTCGGCCTCGCCAACTTCCGCACCGAGAAGCCGTGGCGTCCGCCGAGCCTGCTGCTCGAAGCCGACCCGCCGCACCACGACGCACCGCGGCACGTGCTGGAGCCGATCCTCACCCCGCGGGCACTCCGCGCGCTGCGCCCGGCCTGGCTGGCCGCGGCCGAGCAGTTGGTCGACGAGGTGCTCCGCCACCCGGGCGAGATCGACCTGGTGCCCGCGGTCGCGCAGGCGTTCCCGCTGCGCGTCTTCCCGGACGCCGTCGGTCTGCCGGAGGCGGGGCGGGAGAACCTGCTGCCCTACGGGGACCACGCGTTCAACGCGTTCGGTCCGTCCAACGAGCTGGTGGCCAAGGGCTTGCCGCGGATCGGCGAGATCGCCGCGTGGGTCAACGCCCAGTGCGCCCGCGACGTGCTGGCGCCGGACGGGTTCGGCGCGCAGATCTGGGCCGCCGCCGACCGCGGCGACATCACCCACGAGCAGGCGCCGCTCATCGTCCGCTCGCTGCTGACCGCCGGCGTCGACACGACCGTGCACGGGCTCGCCGCCGCGCTCCACGCGTTCGCCACCCACCCGGACCAGTGGGACCGCCTCCGGGCCGACCCGGGCCTGGCCCGGATCGCGTTCGACGAGGCCGTCCGATGGGAGTCGCCGGTGCAGACGTTCTTCCGCACCGCGACCGTCGACATGCGGATCGGCGACACGATCATTCCCGAGGGACACAAGATCCTGATGTTCCTCGGCGCGGCGAACCGCGATCCGCGCCGCTGGGCCGACCCCGACCGGTTCGACCTGGGCCGCGACCCGTCCGCGCACGTCGGTTTCGGCATGGGGATCCACCAGTGCGTCGGTCAGCACGTCGCGCGCCTGGAGGCCGAAGCGGTGCTCACCGCGCTCGCCGCCAGGGTGGAGCGGATCGAACCGGCCGGGCCGCCGGTCCGCCACCACAACAACACGCTCCGCGCGTTCGCGGCCCTCCCCGTCCGCCTCCACCCGTAGCTGGCCCGCCCGCGCGCCAGGGGGCCCGGGAGTCCCGGGGGATTTGTTACTTGGTGAAGCCGAGGTAGGTGCTGCGCAGGCCCAGCTTGGTGCGGAACGTGGTACCGGTGACCGAGACCGTGACGGTCTTGCCGCCGGCCACCGTGCCGGTCAGGGCGACGGTGTCGGCGCGGCCGCCCCAGCGACCACCGGCCGTGCGCTTGGTGATCTTGACCGCGGTGACCTTGGTCAGGCCGCCACCGCCGTCCACGGCCGCGAGCTGCGCGGCGGTGACCTTCTTCGTCCAGTTGTTCGTCGACGAGCCGGAGGCCAGCGAGTACGGGTCCGACTTCGTCGGCAGGTAGCGGACGCCACCGGACGCGGTGTAGCCGCCACTGTTCGAGGAGAACTGCGCGTTGATCGCCGTGCCGCCGACGGTCAGGACCTTGCCGGCGGTCGCGGCGATCGCGGCGTTGGTCGCGGCGGTCTCCGAGACGGCGCCGTCCCAGCACTGGTCGCCCTGGGTGTCGATCACGTCGTAGTAGCGCGACTTCGAGATCTTCGCGGTGGCGTAGGTGCGGGCGGCCAGCGTCTGGGCCTGCAGCGCCGCGGCCGGCCAGCTGGAGGGCATCTCGGACGCGACGACGCCCCGCAGGTAGGTGTCGATCGGCATCCGGGCCAGGTAGCGGGCCGCGCCGTTGGAGACGACGGCCTGCACCGAGCCGTTGAACGTCAGGCTGGTGCCGCCGCGACAGTCGCTCTTCGCCCGGCTGTAGACGACGCGGAGCTTGCTCGGGCCGCCGAACGTGACCGGCGCGGCGAGCGTGTACTTGGTGCGCCAGGTGGTCGCCGAGGCCGGCTCCTGCACCAGGTAGCTGTTGCCGCTGCGGGCGACGTGCCAACGGGCCCGCGCGGGCAGCGCGACCTTGGTGCCGTTGCCCGCGGTGGCGACCACACCGGTCACCGTGGTGCTGCTGGTCGGGTAGAGGCTGAAGTGCCCGGCGTCGAGCGCGGAGAGCCGCACGCGCACGGTCGGGTTGCCCTTCGGCGTGAGCGCGGCACCGGGGTAGTAGAAGTTCGCGATCTTCGTCGCGGTGAGCCCCTTCTGCGCCGCGGCCTTGGCGCCGTACTGGCTCAGCCCGCGGCCGTGGCCGAAGCCGGCGCCGTAGAGGGTGAGGCCGGCCGACGAGACGCTGGCGGCCGACGCCGACGTCCTCGCGGCGGACGCGGCGGTCGGCGGAACGGCCGCGAGGCCCCCGGCGAGTGCGGCCACGACGGTGGCGGGGAGGATCGCGCTCCACCGGAGCGCACTGGTGCGTCGTGCCATGTCGGGATTACCTCGCGTCCTCGGGGTGCCGGCATCGGTCGTGGAATCGGCGTCCACGAGGAGGAAGTCGGCACCGCCGGGAGCGCGTTGAGTGCGGCCGGGGTCCCGCACCCCGGGCCTCGCCGGCCCGCACCCGGGCGGCAACCGGCGGTTTCGGTCAGGGCCGCCGGGCGCGGGACAGCCGCGGGGTCCGGGACGGCTGCCGGGTCTGCAGAAGCAGCGCGGCGGTCGACGGGTCGGGCGCCACCCCGAGCTGGGCCAGGGCGGTGGTCACGCGCTTCCGGGCGGCACCGATCCGGGCCGGGTGGCCGGTGCGCACCGCCGCGGCGAGCAGCAGCCGGTGCCCGGCGGCCTCGTACGGCTCCAGCGCGAGCGCCTGCCCGGCCAGCCGGTACGCCTCGGTGTCCTGGCCGGACACCAGCCGCAGCGCGCCCAGCGACAGCAGGCTCCGCACGTGCCGGGTCCGCACCCGGACGACCTCGGCCTCGGCGTCGAGATCCGGCAGGTCGGCCAGCTCGGCGAGCGGATCGCCACGCCACAGCGCGACCACCCGGCCGAGCAGCTCGGCCGCCCGGTCGGTGTCGCCGGCCGCCCGCGCGCGCCGGGCGGCGTCGGCCAGCTCGTCGGCGGCCCAGAGGTCGACGTCGAGCCACTCCGACCGGTGCAGCCGCACCGTGTCCGCGTCGGTGCGTAGATGGAAGCTGGCGGCGCCGCCCGGCCGGTCGGGTTCGAGCAGCCGGCGCAGGTGGGTGAGCGTCACCCGGAGGTTGGCCGCGGCACTCGTCGGGTCCTGGTCGGGCCAGAGCAGCCGGGTCAGCCAGGCGCGCTCCTGCCGTGGCGAGAGCACCAGCACGCTGAGCAGCTGCCGGACCCGCGCGCGCCGCAGTTCCGGAGCGTCGACGGGAGCACCGTCGCGCACCAGCTGCAGCGGTCCGAGGACACCGATCTGCAGCGGTGCGGTGGGCGGAGCCGGGAGCGCGGTCAGGAACCGCGCGGCGCCCCGGTGGACACGGTGCACCGTTCGGAACTGCTCGTGCACCACCCCGCCGAGGCGGTCACCGAGCCACTGGCCCAGCAGGAGACCGGCCGGATCGTTCGCGTCGGCGAGCCGTGCGGCCAGCTCCACCGACCAGGGGAGCGGGAGGAAGCAGAGCGCGTGCGCCGGGGGTAGCGCGGCCGCGGCGGTCAGGTCGCCGCGGCGTGCGCCCAGCAGGGCCCGGCCGGCCGCGCGGGCCGCCACCTGCGCCGGACCCAGCTCCACGGCGTCCCAGTGGCGCCGGAGCCGCTCGTCGAGCACGTAGCCGAGCGCCAGGAAGCGCCGCAGGTGCCGATCGGTGGCGGGTGCGGTCAGCGGCCAGCGCGCCAGCTGGCCGGCGTAGATCCGGCGGGCGGCGGCTTCGTCGCCGTGGGCGACGGCGACCGCGGACGCCGCGGCGGCCGCGAGGGTCGCGTCCCGGGCGTTGCCGTGGTCGGCGGGGTTGCCGACCGGGTACGTCGGCCAGTCCGCGGCGGTCCCGCAGGACGCCGCGAGCACCGCGGCCTGCGCGCGGGTGACGAAGGCCTCCCGGACGGTGTCGTTCGGCGGGCCGTTCGCACGGTCCCCCACGTCGGCCCCGTGGTCGGCCCCGGCATCGGGCCGGAGCAGGCCGACCGTTCGCAGCCGGTCGAGGACGGCGGGGTCGCCGCCGAACCAGCGGGCCATCGCGCCGGTGACGCGGGTGTGCACGTCGTCGGCCTCGTCGAGCGTCCGATCGGCGAGATCGGCGGCGTCGGCGTGGTGCCCGGTCAGCGTGAGGCAGTGGACGTGGAAGCGGAGCACCGGCAGCGCCAGCAGCGGCGGCACCTCGCGGACCGGGGCCGCGGCGAACTCGGCGATCGCCGCCTCGGGATCCCCGCGCAGCTCGGCCAGCACCCCGGCGACGGTGTGCCGCAGCAGCCGGACGACCGGCGAGGGGGACGAGCGGAGCTGGTCGGCGCGGCACGCCAACGACGCCAGCCGGGCGAGGTCGGCCCGGGAGTGCGCCGCCACGACGGCCTGGCCCAGCGTCGCCGAGGCGGTGTCCGCGGCGTCGGCCGCTTGGGCGGCGTCCCACGCCTGGTCGAGCAACCCGTCGACGAGCGGATGGGTGTAGTCGCGGGCCTGGAGCGCCGCGGCGCGCAGCAGCGTGAACGCCGGTCGGTCCGCGGCGGCAGCCGGGACCTCCGCGAGCCACCGCTCGGCGGTCGCGAGCGGCAGCGCGGTGAGCGACTCCCGGACCAGCTTCACCGCCAGCTCCGCGAGTTGCTCCCAGTCGCTCGCGGCGCAGGCCACCGCACCGGCGCGGCTCAGGTCACCGCGTTCGGCCAGCAGAATCACGGCCGCTCGGCGCAGTGCCCCCAGCTCCGGCGCGGGGATCACCCGGGCCACCGCGTCCGTCCACAGGTCGTGCACCCGCACGCGGCCGTCGTCCAAGACGCTGACCAGCGGGATCCGGTGCGCGAGCTGAACGGGGTCGAGCGAGCTCGCGCAGCCGTACCCGGCGCGGCGGAGAACCGTGTCGACCTCCGCGCTGGTCGCGGTGCCCAGCGCGGCGAGCACCGCGAGGCTCCGACGGCCGGTCTCGCAGAGCCCGCCGAGGATCTCCTCGCGGACGAAGCGCAGCGGCGCGGACGGTCCGGCGGCGAAGGCGAGCCGCACCAGCGCCGGCCAGCCGTCGAACGTCTCGGCCCTGGTCACCCCGGCCGAGCGGGACTCGCCGTCCGAGCGGCCCGCAAGACGACGACCGAGCGCGGCGACCTCGGCGTCGGAGAACGCGAGGTCCTCCGCCCGGACGTGCAGCACCGCACCGGCCGCCTCCCGCCGCGCGACCGGGACGTCGGGTACCTCGCGGCCGGACAGGACGAGATGGACGGTCGCGGGCAGCGCGGCGACGAGATCCCGCAGGAACGCGGCGCCGGGGGAGCCGGCCGGGAGCTCGTGGACGTCGTCGACGGTCAGGCAGACCTCGTCCGGCGCGAGCGCGATCAGGGCGGCGAGCACGTCGCGGACGTTCGCCGGGCCGGACCGGCCCGGGGGAGGGCCGGGGAGCGCGTCGAGGACGGCGCGCGCGAGTCGGCCGGTGTCCTCGTGCCGCGGCTCGCAGCTGACCCAGGTGTCGATGCCGCGGGGATCCAGGGCGTGGGCCCGGACGGTCTGGGCCAGCGCGGTGGTCTTCCCGAACCCGGCACCGGCGACGACGAACGTGATCGCGTGGTGCCAGCGTCGTTCGAGCGCGCGGGTCAGCCGTTCACGCGGCAGCTCGGCGTCGAGTGGGCGGGGAAGGTCTTTCAACGATCGCAGGGGATCCGCGGACGGTGGGTGCTCGAAGAGCGTCACTCCGTCACGGTCGCAAGGACCGTCGTCAGCCAGTGTGTAGAAGTACGTGCGGGGACTGTCGGCTAAGCGCCACCCGCACAGAACGCCACCCACCCAGAACGCGTGGCCCCCGGCGAGCGCCGGGGGCCACGCGTGCGTACCCGACGTCAGGAGACCCGGTAGGTGAGCTCGTAGTGCGCACCGGAGGTCTTGAACGTCGCCTGCTGGGTGGCGGTCTTGGCCGAGCGAATCGTCACAGCGTCGCCGATCTGCTTGGCCTTGTTGCCGTTCATCTCGTCGACCTCGACGTCAGCGGTCTGGTTGAAATTGACGTACTTGGGGCCGAGGTTCTTCGACTCCGCCTTGTCGATGGCTCCGCTCCACACGACCGCGTTGTTCACTCGGATCCGCAGCTCGTCCTCACCGGTGATGTCCTGCTGCCGCTCGCAGTACACGGTGACCAGCTCCAACTTCGGCATGATTTCCTTCCCGGCCGGACCCGAGCGGTCCGGCGACAACGGGAAGACTCCCGGCCGACCGTTACCCGAGCGCTAACCGTCGCGCCGGGGGTCGGCCGCATACCGGGCCGCGTTCCGGGAAGATGGGGGACATGGAACTGTCGCAAGATCTGGTTCGCGAGCTCACCACGCTGACCGGGATGGTGCTCGGCCAGGAGGACCTGCTGAGCACGCTCGAGGAGGTCAGCAAGCTGGCGGCGCGTGTCGTGCCGGGCACGGATGCGGTCTCGATCATGACGTTCCAGGACGGCCGTCCCACCGCGGTGGCGTACAGCGACACCTGGGCCAAGGAGCTCGACGAGCTGCAGTTCGTCGAGCGGGAGGGCCCGTGCTTGGATGCGACCCGCACGGGCAACCTCTTCCGCGTCCGGGATCTGGCCGAGGAGACCCGCTGGCCCGCGTATGTCGAGCGGGCGGCCGCGGCCGGCGCGCGGAGTTCCGTGTCGATCCCCCTGCACGCCGAGGGTGCGAACTTCGGGGCGATGAACCTGTACGCGCGCAAGCCGGACGCGTTCAGCAGCGAAGCGGTCGCGCTGGCCGAGATCCTCGCCGCTCACGCCGGGCAGGCGAGCCAGGTGGCCGCAGCGTTCTTCCGCCATCGAGACCTCGCCGATCAGCTGCGCGAGGCGATGCGGTCCCGCGCGGTGATCGAGCAGGCGAAGGGTGTCCTGATGTCGCAGCGCAAGGTGACACCGGATGATGCGTTCGTGCTGATGCGTGACGCCTCCCAGCACCTGAACGTCAAGCTACGCGTCGTGGCGCAGCACGTCGTCGACACGGGGGAGCTGCCGTCGCGGCGGTGACCCCTCGCTCGTCCGGCCGGAGATTTTCGTCGGCCCGATTTTCGTCGGCGCAGGTGTGAACGGACTCGCGCGGGGAAATCGACGCCCGGTTGAGCAGCCAGCCGCCGGTGGTGCATTCGGTTCCGGAGGCGCAGCGATGCTGACCGATACCGTCGAGACCGTCCTCGACAACGGCCCGGATCCGCGGTTGACGGTGACGGTGCGTGGCCCCGCCGTGGGCACGGCCGGTCGGGTCGTGCCGTCCGGCGAGTTGACCCGGGACACCGGGCAGGTCTTCGTCGAAGCGGTGCGGACCGCGCTCCGGTACGGGTACCGCGACGTGCGGGTCGATCTGGGCGAGGTGTCCTTCGTCGATGCCCGCGGCCTGGCGGTATGCCTGGTCGCCGTGCGGATGGCGGCCGAGGAGGGCTGCGCGCTCGACTTCGAGAACGCCGGTCCGATGCTGGCCAGAGTGCTCGCGCTCGGAGGACTCACCGCTCGGACGGCCGGGGACTGACCGTCAGCCGCCGATGCGGTGGGCGAGTTCCGTCCGGCCCGGGCCGGAGAGCTCCCCGACCACGCCGGAACGCCCGGCGATCGCCATGAGCAGCGACTCGGCGGGCCCCTCCACCCGCGGCCCGGTCCCCGTCGACCAGTCGAGGTCGGTGGCGACGAGCGTCAGGCCGCGGATGCGTTTCGGGGCCTGGATGAACGGCGATCGACGCGCGAAGTCCAGAGTGACGGTCATCCGCTCGGCCGGGATCTCCCGGGGCAGGCCGAGCGGTCGGCGGATGTCCTGCTGGTGGATCATCCCGTCGGTGAGCGCGATGCGGCCGCCGAAGCCGGCCGGCAACCCCCGCGGTCGCAGATGCGCCTCGACCAGCGCGACCAGCTCCTCGGGGCTGCGCTCGGCGTAGGCAGCGACCCGCTGCTGGTTGATGCGATCGACGCGGAGTCCGCCGGTGAGGAAGCTTCGAGCCAGACCGACCGGGCCGAGCTCGTCGTAGCTGACGACGTGCGCGACGACGTCCCGGACGCGCCAGGCCGTACAGAGCGTCGGCGCGTCCCACTGCTCCGGAGCAAGGCGGGTCAGCAGGCCGAGGAGGTCGGCGCGCTCGTCCTGGGCCAGGCGCATCGGATCGCGCGCGGGGTCGGCTTCTCCGGGGGCGGCCACGAACGCCGAGGGTAGCGGTCTCCGACGCCGGACACGGCCCGATCAGTGCACTGGGACGGCCGGCTCATCCGCTCGGCGGACCGGCGGCGACGCACATCTGCCAGCACGCTTCACCGGCCGCGGTGATGTCGGATTCGGACAGTACGAGGTGCCCGCTCCGTTCGGCCTTGAAGAGGTTGACGAACGCGCCCCAGACCAGCGCCATCAGCACCTCCGGCCGGGCGTCGGCGCGGAGGACACCCGCCGTCCGCAGCCGTCGCATCTGGTCCAGCGCGGGCGCCAGCACGTGGGCCTCCAGCTCCCGGCTCGACCGGTTCAGGTACGGGCGGTGGTCCTGGAGTTCGAGGAACCGGTACGCCTCCGGGTGTGCGCGCGCGAATGCGGCGAGGCGTCGCCAGAACTCGGCGAACCGTTCCCGCCCGCCGTCGAACTCCTCCAGCCCGGTGAAGATCTCCTCTTTCAGGTAGCGCTTCTGCTCCTGGTAGAGCTCGTTGACGAGCGCTTCCTTGTTCGGGAAGTACCGGTAGATCGTGCCGGTGCCGACGCCTGCCCGGGTGGCGATCTCCGGCACGGCGACGCCGTTCACGCCCCGTTCGGCGAACGCGGCGAGGGCGGCCGACAGGATGGCCGCCCTCTTGCCGGTCGACGTGATCGAGCTGGTCACGGGGTCGGTCCCGTCGTCGGCTGTCGCTCCACGCCGCGAGGCTAACAGGGCGCGCGGTGCCGTCCGGGCGACGTCACGCCCGGAAGGACTGGTGCGGCTGGAAGACGCAGATGTTCGTGTCGCCCATCGCGTTGCTGTCGGTGATCTCGGTGAAGTAGACGTAGGGCGTGCCGGGCTCCAGCGCCGCGGAGACGGTCACGCGGTCCCGGTTGAGGCCGGCCGTCCGGTCGGTGGCCCGCTGCACGAAGATGTTGTCCCACCAGTGCAGGTTCTGGGTGTCGAACTCCGCGATCGACGCGCCCTGGGAGAGCCGGAAGATGTAGTAGGCGTCCTGCCCGGCCAACTGGTGCAGCGACGACCACCGCACCTCGACGCCCTGCCGGGGTGCGGCGTCGCCGAGGACGTCACCCTGGCCCGGGCTGAACGACTCGTAGATCACTTTGCGGTGGCTCTCGTAGGCGCCGACGAGCGCGGCCGTCGGACCGGCCTGCTGTACTCGGGACGCGACGACCGGCGCGCCACCGTCCTTCGGCGCCACCTCGATCCGGTACTCACCCGGCTCCATGAATCCGGTGGCCAGGTTGAGCATGTACCAGTGCGAATCGGTGGTGCGGTCGTAGATGTGGCCGTTGCGGTTCTTCGGGGTGAACGGCTGGTTGGCGATCTCGGCGCGGTAGCCGTTCGGGCCGTACGCGGTGATCGTGTCGATCAGCTCGTGCACCGGCGGGCCACCGGTGGGGTAGAAGGCCACCAGGAACTTGTGCTGCTCGCGCGGGTCCGGGCTGTCGAAGTCCCAGTACACGTCGCAGGCCATCAGGTCGAAGATCTGGAGTCGGGGCGCCACGAGCATCCTTCCATCGGCGGAATGAACGTTCATTCCGCAGGGTAGGGCAGCGCGGCGGCGCGCGCATGGGTTCGCGCCCGGCGAGCGCGTTCGGGATTTCCTCAACTCGCGAGGTTTGCTGCCGAGGGGCCGGACGTCGCCCTGGGAGGTAGATCCGGTGTCCGGTCTGTTGCGCAGGTTTCGCATCGGAGCGCGGCTGGCGACTGCATTCGCGCTGGTCACGGTGCTCTTGGTGAGTGCGGCCGTGGTGGGATGGGTCGGGATCGACAATTAGCGTGACGCCGCGGCCCGCACCCGAGCGCTGGAGAAGATCGTCAACATCGCGGACCAGGCCAACTTCTACAACGCCGACGTGACCGGGTGGCAGGTCGCCTACGCCTGGGACACCCGCCGGATCGGCGTCGCGAAGGCCATCGACCCGGCCAGCGGGAACCGTGCCGGCTTCCTCGCCGCCCGGGAGAAGCTCGAGGCCGTGCTGGCGTCGATGCCGACCGGCCAGCTCGCCGCGGACGAGAGAGCGGCGTTCGAGCGCATCACGTCCGCGTGGACGCGCTTCTTTTCCGAGGACGACAAGGCGGTGGCCGCGTACCGGGCGGGCAACCTCGCCGCCGGTGACGCGATCATCCTCGGCCCGGGATACGAGGTCTACGCCCAGGTACTCGAGGACACGGCCACCCTCACCGGGTCGCTCGACGAGCGCATGCAGGCCGAGAGGGAGGACGCAGACGCGAGCGCGACCGCGACCAAGACCGGAGTCGGTGTCGCGTTGCTCGCCGCCGTGGTGCTGGCGGTCCTGCTCGCCTACCTGGTCACCAGGAGCATCACCGGTCCGCTGAGCCGGACCGTGGCGTCGCTGCGCCGGGTCGCCGCGGGTGACCTGACCGACGTGCCCGAACCGACCGGTGCCGACGAGGTGACGGTGGCCGACCAGGCTCTTGTGGAGGCCGTGGCCAACACCCGGTCGGCGGTGTCCGCGCTGACCGAGGGCGCCACCAGACTGACCGCGCTCTCGGGCGGCTTGGCGACCAGCGCCCGCGCGCTGACCAGCGGCAACGAGGAGACTGCGGCGCAGGCCGGCCGGGTCTCCTCCGCCGCCGACGACATCTCCTCCAACGTCCAGACGGTGGCGGCGGGCAGCGAGGAGATGGGCCAGTCGATCCAGGAGATCGCGCGGAACGCCGCCGAGGCCGCTCGGGTGGCCGCGCAGGCGGTGACCACCGCGGAGACGACCACGTCCGTCGTCACCCGGCTGGGCACGTCGTCGGACGAGATCGCGTCGGTGGTCAAGGCCATCACCTCGATCGCCGAGCAGACCAACCTGCTGGCGCTGAACGCGACGATCGAGGCGGCGAGGGCCGGTGAGTCCGGCAAGGGCTTCGCGGTGGTGGCGAACGAGGTGAAGGAGCTCGCCCAGGAGACGGCGAACGCCACCGAGGACATCGTCGGCAAGGTGCAGGCGATCCAGAAGGACACCGCGGCCGCCGTCGACGCGATCGGCGAGATCTCCCAGATCATCGCGCAGATCAGCTCGTTCCAGAACACGATCGCGGCGGCCGTCGAGGAGCAGACCGCGACGACGAACGAGATGTCCCGCAGCGTCGCGGAGGCGGCAACCGGCTCGGGTGACATCGCCGCGAACGTCTCCGGCGTCGCCCGGGCGACCGAGCGAACCGCGGCGGAGCTGGCCGAGGTGACCGCCACCGCGGCGGCGCTCGACGCGTCCTCCCAGGATCTCCGCGCGGTCGTCGCCCGGTTCCGGCTGTAGGACTCCGGCCTACACGGAGAGCGTGCGCCAACCCGGCACCCGCCACGCGCTCGCGTACGGTGCGCGATTCACGTCGACACCGACCTCTTCCGGGCTCAGCCAGGTGAGGGTCCTGGCTGAGCGCTGCCAGTCCCGGTACTGGATCGGCGCTTCCCAGGGCCCGCCCTCGGTGATGACGTGGCGTCGCCCGTCGGTGAGCGTCACCCGGAGCCAGGCGTCCCCGTCGGCGTCGAACTCGAAGTGCGGCACGGCGCGCAGCTGCCGGTCGGGGCTGGGGCGCGCCGGGCCGCTCCACCGCAGCAGGCAGCCGGCCGCGAGGCAGGCGTCGAACGTCTCCTGGAAGCCGGTGCGGGGCACGCCGCGGACGTCGGCGAGTCCCAGCACGATCGGCTGCAGCCACCGGAGGTAGGCCTCCGGCCGCCGGTCGGCGGGGAGGTCGAGGAGGGTGGGGTCGAGGACCGCGGCCACGCTCTCGTAGTTCTTCCGGGGCCCGTCGCCGTACGAGGCGGGGGCGCCCACGTCGTCGCCGACGTAGGCACGCACCGCGATCCGGGTGGCGTTCGAGGGCACCGGTGTCGCCTTACCCAGCAGCGAGCTGTAGAGCTCGGTGACGCCGACCGCCTGCCGTGCGAAGTGGGGCGCCGGCCCCCGCCCGTCCTCCCAGAGGCGGACCGGCCGCTGGTCGGGGAGCAGGTCGACACGCTGGTAGCGGGTGCGCCACATCGGGCCTCCGGAGACGTCGGGGTTCGCGGGTGCCAGCATGTCGTGCCGGTCCCGGCCGCTCCGTCGTCGCCCCCGTGCGCCCCGTGCTCCGTCGGCTGAGCAGGTCAGGCCACCGGTTCGAACCCGGTGCGGGAGCGCGGCGGAGCCTCGATCGTGCGCAGGTAGGCGAGCAGCGCCTGTTTCGTCTCGCGGACGAGCGTGCCGTTCGTCGGCCCGTTCGCTCCGCCGACGTAGTAGAGCGCGCTGACGATGTGTCCGAGCAACTGCGTCACCACCGCCCGGCGCGCTGCGGACATCGGTACACCACGGGCCTCGACCAGGCGCGCGATCCGTTCGTGCAGCGTGATGGCGGTCGGGGAGTGCTGCTGGTCGGCGGCGCCCGGGGTGGTGTACAGGAAGCCGAGTAGGCCCGGTGGGTTCTGATTCAGCATCACGTGCACGGCGAGCACGCGGTCGATCAGCTGCTCCAGCGGTAGCTGCTCGGCCTCCCCGGTGAGTGCGGCGTCGAGCGCGGTGTGCAGTTTCCGTCCCCACTCGGCCTGCAGGGCGGTCAGCAGCGCGGCCTTGTCCGGAAAGAACTGGTACAGCGAGCCGACCGACACGCCTGCGTGTTCGGCGACGTGATTCGTGGTGGTCCGGTCGTAGCCGCGCTCGAGGAACAGTTCCCCGGCGGAGGCCAGCAGCCGAGCCACCATCTTCCGGCTCCGCTCCTGCTGCGGTGGCCGAACGACACGTTTCTGACGTTCCACGGCGGCACCCTCGCACACGACGACGCGACCCGGCCGGGCCGCGGACGGCCCGGCCGGTCGGTACGGTCTTGCTGGTCGGGACGGAGGCTCAGCTCAGCTCGCGCTTGAGGATCTTCCCGGTGGCGGTCATCGGCAGCGACGGGACGAACTGGACGATGCGCGGGTACTTGTAGGCGGCCATCTGCTCCTTGGCCCAGGCGACGATGTCCGACTCGCTCGCGTTGGCGCCCTCGACCGGGATGATGTACGCCTTGATTTCCTCGCCGTGGCTCTCGTGTGGCACACCGACGACGGCGGCGAGCGAGACGTCCGGGTGGGTCATCAGGACCTCTTCGATCTCCCGCGGGTACACGTTGAAGCCCCCGCGGATGATCATGTCCTTCGAGCGGTCGACGATGTAGTACCAGCCGTCGGCGTCGCGGCGGGCGAGGTCGCCGGAGCGGAACCAGCCGTCCTGGATCGACTCGGCGGTGGCGTCCGGGCGGTTGTAGTAGCCCTTCATGATGTTGTGGCCCTTGATCGCGATCTCACCGACCGCGTCCGGCGTCCACTCGATCTCGTCCCAGGTGCCGGGCTGCAACAGCTTCATCTCGACGCCGGGGATCGGGATGCCGATCGAGCCGGGCCGGGCCGGTGCGCCGTACTCCGAGAAGCTGGCGACCGGGGAGGTCTCGGAGAGGCCGTAGCCCTCCAGGATCGTCACGCCGAAGCGCTTCTCGAAGTCGCGGTGGACCTCGACCGGCAGCGCGGAGCCGCCCGCGGCGGCGACCCGCAGGTTGGACGCGAGCTTCGACACGTCGACGGTGTCGTCGAGCGCGCCGAGCAAGCCCCAGTACATCGTGGGGACGCCGGCGAAGAAGGTCACGTTCTCCTTCTGCATCAGCGCCAGCGCGGGCTTGGCCTCGAAGCGGGGCAGCAGGACGACGGTGCCGCCGAACGCGAACGCGCCGTTCTGGATGACGGTCTGCCCGAACGAGTGGAACAGCGGCAGGACGCACAGGTAGGTGTCGGGCCGTGCGGGGTCCGCGCCGAACAGGTCCGTGCCGCTCCGCGCGTTGTCGTACATGTTGCGGTGCCGGAGCTCCGCGCCCTTGGGCTGACCGGTGGTGCCTGAGGTGTAGAGGATCACCGCGGTGTCGTCGTCGTCGACCGCCACGGTGTCGAACGTCGGCGCCTGCCCGGCCAGCGCCTGCCCGAGCGTCTCCGCGCCGTCGATCGGGGAGGCCGCGGTCGGGTCGACGGTGATCAGGAAGAACTGTTCGCAGCTGTCGGTCTGCCCGAAGCCCTCCCAGCCCTCGGCGCCGATCGGCAGCTCGGGGGTGCCCTGGAAGCAGAAGTAGGCCTTCGCGTCGGAGTCGGCCAGGTGGTAGGCGACCTCGCGGCCCTTGAGCAGGATGTTCAGCGGTACGACGGTCGCGCCGGCCTTGAGGATGCCGTAGTACACGATCGGGAAGTACGGCAGGTTGGGGCAGGAGAGTGCGACCTTGTCCCCCCGCTGGATCCCGCGGGAGGCGAGCAGGTTGGCGACCTGGTTGGCCGCCCCGTTGACCTGGGCGTAGGTGAGCCGGACATCGCCGAGGACGACGGCCTCGCGGTCGGGGTACGCGGCGGCGGCGTCCTCGAGCAAGGAGGAGAGGGATTTCGGCATCATTGCCCCTTTCTGAGTGGCCGCACGAGTCTGGAACGCCCAGCGAGTCTCGACGACGCGGTCCGCACAGTATCCGAGCAATTGCACGCGTTGATCAACCGGAACGGGAGCTTGGCAACCGGACGGTGAGGGTGGTCGAGCCGTCGGTACCGTCGACGCCGAGCGTGCCGCCGTGCCGCTCCGCGATCACCCGGGCGAGCACCAGGTTCATGCCGGGAGACGTGTCGCCGGTTCCGCTGCGGTTCGCCTGCGAGAACGGCTGGAACTCCGCGTCGGTCGGCGGCTGTCCCGGCCGGGTGATCGTGAGCTGCGCGGCGTGCGCGTCCTGCGCGAGGCGGAGGTGGACGTCCTCACCCGGCGGAGCGGCGCCGACCGCGTCGGTGAGCAGCTTGTCGACCAGCTCGTGCAGCCGGTCCGGGTCGCCGAGCACGCACACGTCGTCGTCGACCTGCCGGTGCAGTCCGACGCCGGCGTCGTCGGCCGCGGTCGCCGCCGCCGCGCAGGCGTCGCCGACGAGCGCGGTGAGATCCACGGTCCGGGTGTCGAGCGCGTGCTGACCGGACTCGAGAGCGCACAGGTCCAGCAACCCGTCGACGAGCGCGCGGAGCGTGGCGGCGTTGCGATCGATGCCTTCGAGCAGTTGCCGGTCGGTACCCGGTCGCGGCGTGGGGTCGTCGAGCAGCAGCTGGGTGTACGCGGCGATCGTCGTCAACGGGGTGCGCATGTCGTGGCCGACCAGCGCGGTGAAGTCGGCGCGGGACCGGGACAGCTGCGCCGCGAGGTCGTCGGCCCGGCGGCGGATCAGGAACTGGCCGACCTGCCCGGCGATGTCGGTGAGGAGCCCGATGGGGAGGAACGGGTCGTCCACCTCGAAGTCGGTGAAGCAGACCAGGAGCCCCAGCAGCTCCGGGCCGTCGACGATCGGCGCGCAGAGCACCCCACGGAGGCCGAGCTCGGCGTAGCGCTGGGCCCGCTGTCGGGAGGCGGAATCGGTGATCCACCACGGGTCGCCGAGATCGGCGACCCAGGTCGGAGCTCGGGTCGCGCAGGCGGTGGCGAGCACGCCCGAAGCCGCGACCGGAAAGCGTTCGGGGATGAGGTCGTGGAGGGCGTAGCCGTCGGCATGCCAGTGGGCGACTTCGCGCAGCGTATCGGGGCCGGGTTCGAGCAACTGGAGGCTGACGTAGGGCCAGTGCAGGGTGTGGCCCACCGTCCGGACGAGCTCCGGGCCGCGCTCGGCGAGCGAACCGGGCTGCAGCAGCAGCTTCGCCACCGCCAGCGCGCACTCCCGGAACTGCTCGGCGCGGCGCCGTTCGGTGACCTCCTGCACCGTGGTGACCGCGCCGATGAGCTGGCCGTGCCGGTCGCGGATCGGCTGGCAGCTGGCGAGCGCGTACCGGTCGGGTCGGCCGGGTTCCCGAAAGAGCGTCTCGACGTCCCGAAGGGTGTCGCCTTCCAGCGCACGGGTGAGCGCGAGGCCGGCCGTGCCCAGCGGGGTGCCGTCGGGGCGATGCAGGCGGGGGAGCGTGGCGCGATGTGCCTCCTCGGCCGAGATGTCCATCGGCAGGCCGTGCAATATGCGCAGGGCTCGGTTGTATACCGCCGGACGACCCTCGGCGTCCACTGCGACGACGCCTTCGGTCAGGCTCTCCAGCAGCGCTTCGGCGAAGCTGCGGTGGTTGTCGGCCTCCCCTTCGGCGGCGACTGCGGCCACGGTCGCCGCTTCGGCGGCGCTGACCTGTGCGGTGACGTCGGTGAGGAAGACGCAGACCGACGCACCGGCGCGGCTGTGGATCACGGTGAGCCGGGCATGCGCGTGGACGCGCCGGCCGTCGCGGGCCCGGAGCAGCACCGGCCCGGCGAGAGGTGCGGGAAGCTCTCCGCTCAACAGTTGGGTGACCAGCTCTCGGGCGGGGAGTCCCGCGTACTCCGCGTCGAGCAGCTCGGCGACGGGCTGGCCGCACGCCTCGTCCGCGCTGTACCCGAGCAGCTCGGTGGCCGCGGCGTTCCAGCCGGTGACGGTCGCGTCGGCGTCGAGCGTCAGGAAGGCCTCGGCGATGGCGTCCAGCGCCGCGGCGGTGTCCAGGTCCGCCAGCCCGCCGGGAGCGCTGATCGGCGCGGTGGCCGGGGCCTGGTCGAGGAGGCCGGCCACCTCCACCAGCGCGCCGAAGTCGCCCTCGCTCCACGCCCGCGGGCGGAGATCCATCACGCCGAGGGAGCCGACCGGCCGGTCCTCGGAGTCTCGGAGCGGTACGCCGAGAAAGGCCCGCACCCCGTACTCGGTGGCCAGGGGGTGCGTGCGCACCCGAACGTCGTCGTCGGCGAGCATATCGACGCTGTGCACCGGCGCATCGGCGCTGACCATGTACTTGCACACCGAGTACGCGATCGAGGCGCGACCGCCCTCGACCAGCGATGCCGGCGCGCCGAACGAGCCCGCGAAGTACTCTGTATCCGCATCCAAGGTCGTGATCAAGCCCATCGGAGCATCGAGCAGTCGCGCGGCCAGCCGGGCGATGCCCTCCAGCGGCATCGGCAACGCCGGCAACACGCGCCGAACCCGCTCGACCGCCGCCAGCCGCGCCGGATCCACCAGCACCGTGTGTTTCTCGACGACCATGGCGACCCCTGTTCTGCAGCCTTCCCGCCACCTCCGCGATGACTAGTTGACGATTCCTTCCTTTCCAAACCTTTCGTCCGAATCTCGTGGCTGCTCGGACTCGGTCGTCGAAAGGCTCAGGCGGAGCGGTTCGCGGCCGATCTGGGTGGAGTGGTCTCGAAGTCTGGCGGGCCGGTGGGCGACAGGGCGCGCCTGGCCGATCCGGCCAGGCTGCGAGCGCTGGCCGCGACCGGCCTCTCCACGACCACCGCGGTTCCGGCCCTCGACCGGCTGACCGCGCTGGCCAACCGGACGCTCGGCACGCCGATCGCGCTGGTGTCGCTGGTCGCCGTCGACAATCAGTTCTTCCCCAGCGCCTCCGGTCTCACCGGCGCCACCGCCGCCGAGCGGCGGGCTCCGCTGTCCCACTCGTTCTGCAAGCACGTCGTCCTCGACCAGGCGCCGTTCCTGGTGACCGACGCGCGCGCCGACAACCGGGTGCGGAACAACCCGTCGGTCACTCGCGGTGGCATCGCGGCGTACGCCGGGTTCCCGCTGCGGTCGCCGGACGGTCACGTGCTGGGCGCGTTCTGCGTGGCCGACCGGCGCGTCCGGAGTTGGACCGAGAACGAGGTGGCGACGCTCGGCGACCTGACCACGGCCGTCGAGTCGGAGATCGCGCTCCGGCAGGCCAACGCCGAACTGCGGCTGTCCGCGCAGCGGATCCGGACCGTACTGGACACGGCGCTGGACGCCTTCGTCTCGATCGACGCCGGAGGGCGCGTCACCGCGTGGAACGCCGCGGCGGAGCACCTGTTCGGCCGCACCGCCGCGGAAGCCCTGGGCGCGGACCTGACCGGCCTGATCGTCCCGGAGCGCCTCCGGAGCTCGCACGAGGCCGGGCTGGCGCGGGTCCGGGCGAGCGGCACGTCGCAGCTCGCCGGACGGCGGCTGGAGCTCCTCGCGGTCGACCGCACCGGCCACGAGTTCCCGGTCGAGATGACGTTGCAGGTCAGCGAGGAGGTCGACGGGCTGCGGTTCCACGCGTTCATCCGGGACATCACCGACCGCACCGCGGCGCACGAAGCGTTGGAGCGCGAGCGGCAGCGGCTGACCGAGGAGCAGAGCTTCCTGCAGGCGTTGCTGGACAGCCTGGACACCGGCGTCGTGGCCTGCGACCAGACCGGTCGGCTCGCCCTGTTCAGCCAGGCGCTGCTGCGCATGCTCGGCAGCAGCGTCCAGCCCCTGGACGCCCAGACCTGGAGCGAGACCTACGACCTGTTCGGACCGGACGGGCGCACTCCGCTGACCGATGCCGAGACGCCGCTCGCCCGCGCGTTCGCCGGAGAACTCGTCGAGGGCCAGGAGTTGATGATCGCCGCGCCTGGACTGGCGCCGCGGCGATTCGTGGCGAACGGGCGTCCGATCGACCCGGTCGGCGGTCGGCGGATCGGGGCGGTCGTCGCGCTGCACGACGTCACCGACGCGTACCGCGCGGAGAAGCTCCGGGGCATTCAGCACGCCGTCGCGCAGGCGCTCTCGGAGGCGACCTCGGCGCACGAGGCAGCCGCCGCCGCGATCGCCGCCGTCGCCGAGGGCCTGGGCTGGCCGTACGGTGAGTACCGCGAGGTCACCGAGGCCGACGACGGTACGCAGGTGCTGAGCCGGGTCAGCCGGTGGGCGGCCGGCGCGGTCCCGAGCGCCTTTCCGTACTCCGCCTCGGTGCTCCGGGCCGGCCAGGATCTCGCCGGTCAAGCCTGGCGGCGCTCCACGACGATCGTCGCCGGCCCCGCCGCGTCGCTGCCGTGCGCCGTCGCGCGGATCGCGCTTCCGGTGTCCAGCGGATCGACGGTGCTCGGGGTGATCACGTTCGCGTCGGACACCGCGGAGCCACCGCACCCGGACACGTTGGCGATGCTCGAGGGGGTCTGTGACCACGTCGGCCGCTACCTGGAGCGTCGCCGCGCCGAAGACCTCGCCCTCGCCCTGGCCGCGGCGCGCCGCGAGCTGGACCGCATCATCGAGCAGATCAACGACTACGTGTGGACGGTCGAGGTGTGCGCCGACGGCACGATCCGCTCGATCTACACCAGCCCGAACGGCACCGGCGTCTTCGGCGACGCGCTCCCGACCGACCTGGACCTCGGTGGGCTGATGGCGGCCCGGATCCACCCCGACGACCGGTCTCTCTTCCTCGACTTCCACACCAGCATCCGCGCCGGTCGGTCGGCCGAGGTCGAGTGCCGCGTCGTCGGCTTCGACGGCCTGACCCGCTGGATCTGGACGCGCGGGGTGACCCGGTGGGAGGACGGCCGGCTGTTCGTCGACGGCATCTGCACCAACGTCACCGAGCGCCGTGAGCTCACCGAACGCCGCGAAGAGCTGTTCGCCGCCGAGCGACAGCAGGTGGCGCGGCTGCGCGAGCTGGACGGGCTGAAGGACGAGCTCGTCGCCGTCGTCAGTCACGAGCTGCGCAATCCGATCAGCGCGATCCGCGGTTACACCGAGATCCTGCTCGACGACCCCGCGCTCGCCGCGGAGCACCGGGGCCACGCCGAGGTGATCGAGCGGAAGAGCGCCCAGCTCCTGCAGATCATCAACGACCTGCTCGACCTGGCTCGTCTCGACGCCGGACACATCGATCTGCGGCGCACGTCGCTGTCGACGAGCCGGCTGTTGTCCGACGCGCTGGCCGACCACTGGCCGGCGGCCGTCGCCAAGAACCTCACCGTCGTCACCGACACCCCGGGGGACCTCCTGCTCTACGGCGACCCGGCCCGGCTGCGGCAAGTGCTGGACAACCTGCTGAGCAACGCGATCAAGTACACGCCGGACGGCGGTCAGGTCACCGTCACGGCGGTAGGCGAGCGGGGCGGCGTGGAGGTCCGCGTCTCCGACACCGGTATCGGCATCCCCGCCGAGCAGCTCGCCCAGCTGTTCACCCGGTTCTTCCGGGCCCGCACCGCAGTGGAGCACGGCATTCGGGGCACCGGGCTCGGGTTGGCGGTGACCAAGGCGATCGTCGAAGCCCACGCGGGCACGGTCACGGCCGAACCGGGGCCGGAGACCGGGACGACGTTCCGAGTGTGGCTGCCCGGCCTGTCCGCGTCGGCGCTCCTGGCCGAGCCGGCCGCCGAGCCGTTGGCCGAACCGGCAGCCGCGACCGCGGGAGTTCCCGCGGCCAGCGGCTGAGAGCGCGGCTCCGAACGGCGGGAACCCGATTGCGGGCGGCCGTCCGGGGAAAGCAGGGGCGGTGGCGGAGGACGGCTGACGGGTCGCGGTCCGGCGCTCCCCGGGGTTCCCTGCCGCGGCCGGGCGGCGTAGGAATGCGGGGGTGGCTACGTTGTCCGGCCGCTGTGTGGTCGGCCACTGGGATCGTCCGGGCACCGGCCATCCGGGTACTGGGCGGTACCATCCGGCGACGCCGGTGGTGCGGTCACCGGCGGCGAGCCACTCGTCCCGCCACCCTCTGACTCGTAGGAGCTTCCGTGCGTGCAGTTCACATCACCAGCCTCGCCGGACCGACCGCGCTCGAGGTGGTCGAGGTCGCGGAGCCGGCGGCCGGCCCGGACTCGGTCGTCATCGACGTCCACGTCGCCGGAGTGACGTTCCCGGAGGTCCTGCAGAGTCGTGGCGAGTACCAGGTGAAGCCGCCACTGCCGTTCATTCCGGGCTCCGAGGTGGCCGGCGTGATCCGGTCGGCGCCCGAGGGATCCGGCCTGGAGCCGGGGCAGCGCGTCGCGGCCTTCCCCGCTCTGGGCGGGTTCGCCGAGGTGGTGGCCACGCAGCCGGGCATGGTCTTTCCGCTGCCCGACGCCGTGTCGTTCGAGGTCGGGGCGTCGCTGCCGATGAACTACTTGACCGTGCACTTCGGTCTGGTCCGCCGCGGACAGCTCCGGTCCGGCGACACCGTGCTGGTGCACGGGGCAGCGGGCGGTATCGGCACCGCCGCGGTGCAGCTGGCGAGCGCTCTCGGCGCACGCGTGATCGCGGTGGTGTCCTCGGCCGAGAAGACCGAGGCGGCGAAGGCGGCGGGCGCCGACGAGGTGGTGCTCGCGGACGGCTTCAAGGACGCGGTGAAGGGGCTCACCGGCGGACGGGGCGTCGACATCGTCGTGGACCCCGTCGGCGGTGACCGCTTCACCGACTCGTTGCGCAGCCTCGCGCGGGAGGGGCGCCTGCTCGTCATCGGCTTCACCGGTGGGGAGATCCCGCAGGTCAAGGTCAACCGCCTGCTGCTGAACAACATCAGCGTGGTCGGCGTGGGGTGGGGCGCGTTCTGGATGCCGCAGCCGTCCTACCTGCAGGAGCAGTGGGCCGAGCTGCTGCCGCTGCTGGAGGCGGGGAAGCTCGACCCCGTCCTCGGCCGGTCGTTCCCGCTGGTGGGCGCGAGCGACGCGCTGCTCGAACTCGACGAGCGGCGGGCGACCGGCAAGGTGCTGCTCACGGTCCGCTGAGTCGCCGACGGGCTCCGGCCGCTCCCGGGGTCACCGCGGTCGCGGTGCCCCCGGGAGCGCCGAGGCTCAGTCCACGAGCGCGTCGGCGGAGAGATTGGCGACGGTTCCGGTCATGGCTCCCGCGCGATCCGAAGCCAGGAACGCGGCGGTCTCGGCGATCTCGGACAGGGTCGGCAGCCGCTTGAGGAGCGTCCCGGTGCCAGCCCGCCTTCGAGGAATTCCTGGACCGACAGTCCGGCCGCTGCCGCGGAGGGTTTGAAGAGGTCCGCGGTGTAGGAGCCCGCCGCGGGTGCATCGACGACGGCGTGCGGACGGATGTCGACGACCCGGATGTTGCTGGGTGCGAGCTCCGCGGCGAGCAGGCGCGCGAACGCCTCCTTGCCCGCCGCGCTCACGCCGTGCCCCAGGATGCCGCCGAGCGCCAGCTTGCGTGCGCCGACGGCAGCGTCACGGTCGTCGGCGATCTGTCGGCCATCGAGCGGCTGCTGCGTGCGGTCACCGACCCGTGGCCCGCCGACGACGCGGTGGAGCGCCGGGCAGAGGTGGTCGGTCCTCAGTCCTCCTAGCTCGCCGGGCGGGGGCGCACCCGCATGGGGCGAGTTCGGGCGTGCACTACGCTTCCGCCGTGCATCGGCCGCCCGACGTTCCTGGCTACCTCATCCGCGATGTCCTCGGCTCGGGTGGCTGCGCGACCGTCTATCTGGCGACCCAGGTCGTCGTCGGGCGCGACGTCGCGGTGAAGATCGACAACCGGACGCTGAGCACCGATCGGGACCGTCGCCGGTTCTACCGGGAAGTGAACGCCGCCGGTCGGCTCTCGGAGCACCCGCACGTCATCGGCTTGTACGACGCCGGCACGCTGCCGGACGGGCGTCCCTACCTCGTGATGGAGCTGTGCACCGGCGGATCGCTCGCCACCGTGCTCCGGCGGCGCGGCGGTCTGCCGCCCGACGAGGTCCACGACATGGGCGTCGGGCTCGCGGACGCGCTCGGCGCCGCCCACGGCCTCGGCGTCCTGCACCGTGACCTCAAGCCGGGGAACATCCTGGTCAACCGGTACGGCATGGTGGGTCTCGCGGACTTCGGGCTCGCGTCGATCATCACCGCCGACACTGAGCAGTCCGCGACGCTGGAGTCGCTGACACCGGCGTACGCGCCGCCCGAGGCGTTCGCGCTGGCCGAGCCGGCGCCGACCGCGGACGTCTACTCGTTCGGCGCGACGCTGTACGCGCTGCTCAACGGCCGGCCGGCACGGTTTCCGGAGACGGGATCGCCCAGTCTGGTGTCGATCGTGCGGATGCACGACGAGCCGCTCCCGCTCTTGCCGTGGGTTCCGCCGCCGTTGATGGGTATCGTCGAGCGGGCGATGGCACCGAACCCCGCGGATCGGTACCCCGACGGCGACGCGCTGCGCAGCGCGCTGACCCGGGCGTCGGTGAGCGTCCCGACCGGGCCGGGTGTCCGCACCTCTGCGGCGTCCCGGGAGTACGCCACCGGCGGCCCGGTGGCCGCGCCGCCTGCGCGGCCGTTCTCTTCGACGCCGACCGGGCAGCCGTTCTCGTCCGCGAACTCCGTCTCGGTGGGCTTCACCGGCCCGGGCAGTTCGGGTGATCTGGGCGGGACGGGTGGCCGGGGCGGTCCGGCCGGACCGCCGACCGGCGCGCCGATCACCGGCGGGGGTGGTCCGGCCGCGCCGGGTCCGGTTCCGCCGCGTCGGCGTGGTGCCCTGGTCGCCGCGGTGGCGGCGGCAGCGGCGGTCGTACTCGTCGCGTTGATCGCCGGTGTCGCGTGGACGTTCGGGCCGTGGCAGGGCGACGATCCGGACACCAACGCGCGTCCGTCCGCGTCGGAGGCCGCTGCCGACGATTCCGGCGTTCGCGTCGAGGGCGTCGACTACGGGGTCGAGACGACGACGGCGAACTGTCCGGCCGCTGCGCGCGGCGCCCGCTGCGTCGTCGAGCCGGAGTGCTGGTCGGGCATGGTGGTGATCGTCGGCCAGGTGACGATCGAGCGCCTGTCCTGTGACGACCTGCACCAGTGGGAGACGTTCGCGATCGCGCCACTTCCCCAGGACGCGTTGACGTCCAGTCAGAAGACCCTCGCCGCGCATCCGACGGTCCGCGCACTCTGCACCGACGAGTTGCTGCGGGCCTCCGTCCGTCGCCCGGCGGCCGGGGAGTGGCAAGTCGACGTGCTCCCGCCGAGCGAGCAGGCTTTCGCGGACGGCGCACGGGTGTACCGCTGCGTCGCCGCGGTGATCAACCCCGACACCGACGGCACCACCGGCAGCGCGTTCACCGCCTGAGGAGCTTTCGGCTGCGCTGTTCTGTCTCTGCTCGTATCAAATCCGTCGTTCCTCGGGCAATCCCGGACCAAGCGAGGGAGTGCCACGTTTCCGGGGATATCTGACTTATCGACCGTCTCCACGATCGGACACGACCGACCAAGGTCTCCTGGCGGGCCGGCTCGGGCGTCGGTGTCACGAACGCGTGCACCCGGCAGCGCGGCTGGCTGCCGAACGGCCAGTACAACGTGGCGCTGCTGGAGCAGTACAACGGCTCGAAGATCTGGGGCACGGTGTTCCGCCTGTCCGACAAGGCCTGCAAGCCCGGGAGCAAGACCAAGCGCACCGAGCTGTTCATCCACAGTGAAATGACCCGGCGCCACCGTCCCGCGCTACAAGCTGGTGTGGCAGGACAGTCCTGGCTTGTGGCGGTCCGTGCCGAACTTCACCAGCGTCAACGTCAAGCTCTGACCTGATCCTGTCCACCGGTGCCGGCGCCCCGCTCGGGGCATCGGCACCGCCGTACGCGAGGGCCGCCGTCGGCGGTCGTTGTGCAGCACTCTCCGCAGACGACCGCCTACTCCTCGTCGGTCTGGTTAGCCTGAAGAGATGACCGGGGAGTGGTACCGCATGACTCGCGCTGCCCAGATGGTCGCCCTCGCGGCGCTGACCGTGGTGACGTTGGCAGGATGCGGCGGCGCCGAGCCGGAGTCCGGCTCGATCGCCGACGAGGTGCCGACGACGTCGAGCGCACCACCGACACCCCCGGCGCTGCGGCCCGCCGCCAAGCGGCACGACCGCGAGGGCGCCGCGGAGTTCGCTCGCTACTGGTTCGCGCTCCTCGGCTACAGCTTCCGGACCGGTGACGCGGCGCCCCTCCGCCAGGCCAGCGACCGCGACTGCGCGGTCTGCAATCAGGCGCTCACGATCATCCGTGACGGTTACACCGGTGGCGCCTCCCTGGAGGGCGGTAGGTACACCGTCCGGGAGGCGCGTGCCCTCGAGACGTCCGGCAGCGTGGCGCTCACCGTCGTGGTGACCTACGACCGCACACCCCGGAGCCGCACGACCCCGCTGGGTGGGTCGACGAAGGAGCTGGACGGCGCCGGCTACGCCGACTGCGATCTCCGGCTGCGGTGGACCGGCTCGGCGTGGAAGGTCAACGGGGTCGACGCCACCGAGCCCGTCGTCTGATCAGTCGGCGTGCAGCGCGCCGCGGACGTCGATCGTGGACTCGACCGGCACGGGCGCCGGTGCCTGGAGCCGCACCGAGTGCAGCCGGCCGTTCCACGGGAACGGCGTCCGGTAGCGCCGGGACACCGGCAGCCCGGCGTCGTCGCCGAGACGGAGACCCGCGCCGCCGTGCTGGACGGTCGGCAGCAGCCCACCGCGGAAGGGCAGCTCGCCGACCACGGTGTCGTCACCGTGCCGCAGCTGGATCGCGCGGTCCGGCACGATGCTGACGCCGAGCGACGACCGCCCCGGGGGAACGGGCTCCGCGGCGGTGACCTCGAACAGCTCACCGGCCCGGGAGTAGCTGAACGTGAGCAGGCCGTCGACCACGAACAGCGCGAACCCGCCGTTCCAGTCGCCGATCGCTGCCAGGACGCCCGCCGGGTCCGGGCCCGCCTCGACGTCGGCAGTCAGCCGGAAGCCGCCGAGCAGGAGCGGCAGTGCCTCGTCGCTGATCGGACTCCCGCCGGGCAGGTACGTGCGGTCCTTCCCCGGGGGCCAGACCGGCCAGATCAGGCTGCCGAACCGGTCGACGAGTTTGTCGTAGAGCGGCAGCACGTGGTTGCGTTCCGCCTCCTCCGCCCAGCGCTGCTCCAGCCCGGCCACCACCTCCGGATGGTCGGAGGCGACGTCGGTGGATTCGGAGAAGTCGGTGGTGAGGTCGTAGAGCGCCCAGTGGTCCTGCGCCAGGTCCCGGCTGCCGGTGAGCAGCTGCTCCTCGTCGTGGACCCCGGTGGAGACGTGGTTCGTCGTCGCCTTCCAGGTGTCGTGGATGATCGAGCGCGAGCCGATCATCTCGAAGTACTGGGTGTCGCGCGGTGACGGTGCGGCCGGATCATGAAAGCTGTCGCGGAAGCTGGCGCCGTCGATCCGCTGCTGGGCGACCCCGTCGACGACCTCGGGCGCGGGACGGCCGATCGCGTCGAGCAGCGTCGGGAAGACGTCGTTGACGTGCACGATCGGGTCACTGACCCGGCCTGCGCCGCGGATCCCGGCGGGCCAGCGGACGACGAGCGGGGTCCGGGTCCCGCCCAGCCAGGTGTACCGCTTCCAGAGCCGGAACGGGGTGTTGCCCGCCCACGCCCAGCCCCACGAGTAGTGGGTGTAGGTCTCCGGACCGCCCCAGTCGTCGTAATGCTCCAGGTTGTCGGCGAGGGACTCCGGGATGCCCGCGGTGAAGCGGTGCTCGTTGACGCTGCCGTCGACGCCGCCCTCGGCGCTGGCCCCGTTGTCGGAGAAGAGCAGGACGATCGTGTTCTCGGCATCGCCGGTCTCGTCCAGGTGGTCGAGCAGCCGCCCGATCTGCGCGTCGGTGTGCGTCAGGAAGCCGGCGAAGACCTCCTGCTGCCGCGCGTACATCCGGCGCTGGTCGGCGTCGAGGCTCGCCCACTCCGCGACCCAGGTCGGCCGCGGGGTGAGGACCGTCCCGTCCGGTACTACACCGGAGGCGACCTGCTTGGCGAAGATCTGCCGGCGCCACTCGTCCCAGCCCTGGTCGAAGCGTCCCCGGTACGGCTCTACCCACTCCGGCGTGACGTGGTGCGGTGAGTGCATCGCGCCGAGCGCGTAGTAGAGGAAGAACGGCTTGCCCGGTGCGGCGTGCCGGTGGTCGGTCAGGAACCGGATCGCCTGGTCGGTGAGGTCCTCGGTCAGGTGGTAACCCTGCTCCGGCGTGGCCGGGGGATCGACGAACTGGTTGTCCCGGACCAGGTTCGGCGCGTAGTGGTTCGCGTCGCCGTGCAGGAACCCGTAGTAGCGCTCGAAGCCCAGCCCGAGCGGCCAGTGGCTGAACGGGCCGGCCGCCGTGCGCTCGAACCGCGGCACCAGGTGCCACTTGCCGACCGCGATCGTGCCGTAGCCGGCGTCGCGGAGGATGCGCGGCAGGGTCGCCGCCGAGCGGGGGATCCGGCCGGTGTAGCCGGGGTGGTCCAGCGGGATGTCGGTGAGGAACCCCATCCCGACCGCGTGGTGGTTGCGTCCGGTCAGGAACGACGCGCGCGACGGCGAGCACAGCGCGGTGACGTGGAAGCGGTTGTACCGCAGGCCGTCGGCGGCGAGCCGGTCGATGTGCGGCGTCGCGATGTCCGAGCCGTAGCAGCCGAGCTGGGCGAACCCGGTGTCGTCGAGCACGATCGCGATCACGTTGGGCGCACCGGCGCGCGGCCGGTCGGCCATCCGGAAGACGGGCTCTGCGGTCATGGGGGTCCTTCCGGGTTCGGCGCAGGGGGACTCGGCGCGGGCCGGGCTGATGCCGGCCCGGCTGATGCCGGCCGGGACAGGCGGCGGACGAGGAGACCGGCGACTGCGGCGAGGACCAGGATCGTCAAGCCGTAGATCGACGGGGGAATGGTCATCGCGAAGCTGTTGAGCAGGCCGGCCGCGATGCTGATCGCGATCGCCGCGTTGTGGAAGCCGATCTCCATGCAGGCCGCGACCGCGACACGATGCGGCGCGCGGGTCAGCCGGCCCGCGAGGTACCCGGTGGCGAGGCTGGCCGTGGCGAACAGGACGGCCGCGGGTAACACGGTGCCGACCGACTCCACCAGCAGGTCGAAGTAGAGGCCGAAACCCGACGCGATGAGCGCCACGAGCGCGACCACGGCGACGACGCGGAACACCGGCTCCGCGCGGGCCGCGAGGCGGGGTGCCTTCGCCCGGACCAGCATGCCCAGCGCGATCGGAACCAGGACCACGCCCATCACCGTCAACACCTCGGAGAAGTGGAGGCCGACCCCGTCGCGCCTGCCGAGGAAGTGCTGAACCGCCAGGGCGGTGACGATCGGCAGCGTGACGACCGAGAGCACCGAGTTGATCGCCGCCAGCGTGAGGTTGAATGCCACGTCGCCGCCGAACAGGTGCGAGTAGACACCCGCCATCGGTCCGCCGGGTGCGGCCGACAGCAGCATCAAGCCCATCGCCGACACCGGCGGCAGGTCCAGCACCGTGACGATCGCGAAGCAGACGACGGGCAGCGCCAGCAACTGGCACGCGAGCGCAACGGCGATCGTGCGCCGGTACTGTCCGACCCGCCGGAAGTCACCGATCGTGAGGCTCAGCCCGAGGCCGACCATCAAAATCGCGACGATGAGCAGGGCGGCTCCGGTCACCGACCGACCTCCCCACTTGCGGCAGCCGAGTTAAGACAGGTTGTCTTAGAGCTTAGGAAAAGGCAATGGGTACGAAGGAAGAGATCCTCGTCGCGGCCGAGCGGATGTTCGCCGAGCACGGGTTCGAGGTGTCTCTGCGCGAGATCGGGGCGGCGGCCGGCCAGCGCAACAACTCGGCCGTGCAGTACCACTTCGGCGACAAGGCCGGCTTGGTCCGAGCGCTGTACGAGTACCGGATGACCCCGCTCGACCGGCGCCGCCGCGAGCTCCTGGGAGCGATCGCCGCCACCGGCCGGAACGATGACCTGTCGGCGCTGGTCGACGCCTATGTGACGCCGCTCGCCGAGCACCTGCTCGCACATCGCGGCGCCAGCTGGTACGCCCGGTTCATCAGCCGGTTCGTCCTCTCCGGCCGCTACCGCGACTGGCCGTTCGCGGGAGAGCACTACGCGGGGATGCGGCAGGTGTTCGATCTGGTCGCGGTGCGCCTCCCCGAGCTCACCGACGAGCGGCTACGGGTGGCGAACCTGCACGTCGTGATCGTGCTGGCCGACCTCGAGCAGCGCCTCGACGACGAGAAGTTCGACGCCGCCGACGCTGCGGCGGCGCTCGCCGAACTCCGGGTCACGACCCGCGCGGTACTGACCGCGGTGTAGACACTCCAGTGTGGACGCCATCGACGAACTGGTCGAATGCCTCCGTCGCGGCGGTCCTGTTACGGCGCCGCGGGGCGGTCGGTCGACGCGAGGGCGTGGGCCGTGGCACCACCGTACGAGTGGACCGGGAGCCCGGAGTTACGCACGGCCGGCCGCCGCTTCGCGTCCGTGCCGGAAGCGGACGTCGAGCGGGTGGCGGCACTCGTCAACGACTGGGCGGCACCGCACGCCCCCGTGCTGCTCGGATCCGGCGCGCCGGTGGCCTACGGCCCGGTCACCGTGGAGCGCGACGCGCTGCTCATCGACGGCGAGCCGGCGCCCTGGGCCGCGGTGCGCGAGCCGGTCGGTACCGACGACACGCTGTCGCTGTTCACGACCGGCCGGAAGCCGGTGCGGCTGCGGGGGCGGGACGCTCCGCACGAACGGACGCTGCTGGAGCTCATCCGCGAGCAACGCCGAGGCGAGAGCGCTGTCGGGGTCCAGCGACCATCAACCGGTCGGCTACCACTCCGAACGGCGCATTCAGCCAGCGCATACGCTGGTCAGGTGCCACGAACTCGCCTCCGTCGGGTGGCCGTGCTCGTGCTGGAGGGGGCCAAGCCGCTCGACGTCGGCATCCCCGCGCAGGTGTTCACGACCCGGGCGAGCATGCCGTACGAGGTGCGGGTCTGCGGCGTCGCTCCGGGCCTGGTAACCGGGGGCGACGGACTGTCCTACCACGTCGCGGACGGCCTCGACGCGCTGGCGTGGGCCGACATCGTCTTCGTTCCCGGCTACCGCGTCCCGGATCGCACGGCCCCGCCGCCGGCCGTCGTCGACGCGCTGATCGCGGCCGGTGACCGGGGCGCCCGGCTCGCCGCGATCTCGACCGGTGCGTTCGCGCTGGCCGCCACCGGTCTGCTCGACGGCCGGCGCGCGACCACGCATTGGCATTACACGCGGGCCCTCGCCGCGCAGTACCCCCTCGTCCGGGTCGACGAAAACGTGCTCTTCGTCGACGAGGGCAGTGTGCTGACGTCGGCCGGTGCCGCCTCCGGCATCGACCTGTGCCTACACATCCTGCGCGCCGACCTCGGGGTGGCGGTGTCCAACCACGCCGCCCGGCGGCTCGTCGCGGCGCCCTACCGCAGCGGCGGCCAGGCGCAGTACGTCCCGCGCAGCGTGCCCGAGCCGCTCGGCGAGCAGTTCGCCGCCACCCGCGAGTGGGCGCTGCGCCACCTCGGCGAGCCACTGACCCTGGACGCGCTCGCCCGGCACGCGGCGGTGTCCCCGCGGACGTTCTCCCGGCGCTTCGTCGAGGACACCGGCTACACGCCGATGCAGTGGGTGATGCGGGCGCGTGTCGACCTCGCCCGTGAGCTGCTCGAGCGGTCGGAGCGCAGCGTCGAGCAGATCGCCGCCGACGTGGGGCTGGGCACCGGCGCGAACCTTCGGCTGCACTTCCAGCGCATCCTCGGCACCACACCGAGCGAGTACCGCCGGACCTTCTCCCGGGGCGAGTAGGGCGGCCTCGGAACGGCGGGTTTCCCGGAAGATCGTCTGTGTGGGGGCCGGTGAACTCCGCCGGTGGTGGCAACGCCTCCGGAGCGGACGCCCGGCGACCGCGGGGATGCCGCCGCCTCGGCGGTGGGCACCCGCCCGGCGCGACGCCGGTGCTCGGCACGCGCCGTGGATGACTAGCGGTCGCGGGGCTGGTTGTCGCCGTTTCCGGGTGCCGCCGAGGTGGCTGTCGCCGTTCCCGTGCCATGGTCCGGAATGCGCGACAACGACTTCCCGCGCGGCCCCGAAAGCGCGACAACCACCCGGCGTTTCACCCGGAGAGCGCGACAACGAACCGAGCCGCTGCCCGGAGAGCGCGACAACCACCCGGCGCCGCGCGAACGGTGCGCGAACCATCAGCGGCGCCGCCCGACGACTACCTGTGCCGAGCAGCCGGCCGCCCCGTTGCCACGGCCGATCGACGATGGAGGGCGTCGCGGGGTGGGTTTCCCCGAAAAGCCACTTCTGCGGGGGTGCCGAGCGGTGGGTTTCCCGAAAGACCACCTCTGTGGGGGGCGCCGAGGGGTGAGTTCCCCGAAAAGGCGTCGCCGGGCGCGGAGCACAGCGGTGGCGAGATCCTTTTGAACGGTGGCGCTCGCGCCACTGCCGCGTGCGGTCCGCGCGACCGAGGCTGGTGGGGGCACGGAAGGGAGCCACACATGACGCGCATCGCCATCAACGGATTCGGCCGCATCGGACGCAACGTGCTCCGGGCGCTGGTCGAACGGGACAGCAAGCTGGAGGTCGTCGCGATCAACGACCTCACCGAGCCGGCTGCGCTCGCCCGGCTGCTCGCCTACGACACGACGGCCGGTCGGCTCGGGCGCCCGGTCACCGCCGACGGCGACGCGATCGTGGTCGACGGCCGCCGGATCACAGTGCTCGCCGAGCGTGACCCGGCCCTGCTGCCGTGGGCCGAGCTCGGCATCGACGTGGTGCTCGAGGCGACCGGCCGCTTCACGTCGGCGAAGGCGGCGCGGGCCCACCTGGACGCGGGCGCGGCGAAGGTGCTCGTCGGCGCGCCGTCGGACGGCGCCGACGTCACGCTCGCGTTCGGGGTCAACACCGACGCCTACGACCCGGCCGCGCACACGATCGTCTCGAACGCCTCCTGCACGACCAACGCGCTCGCGCCGCTGGCCGCGGTGCTCCACCGGCTCGCCGGGATCGAGCACGGCTTCATGACGACGGTGCACGCGTACACCCAGGAGCAGAACCTCCAGGACGGTCCGCACCGGGACGCCCGCCGGGCCCGCGCCGCCGCGGTCAACATCGTGCCGACCACCACCGGCGCCGCCAAGGCGATCGGCCTGGTGCTGCCGGAGCTCGACGGCAAGCTGTCCGGGGACTCGATCCGCGTCCCGGTTCCGGTGGGCTCGATCGTGGAACTCAACACGACCGTGGTCCGGAACGTGACCCGCGACGAGGTGCTGGCGGCCTACCGTGCCGCGGCCGACGGGGAGCTCGCCGGCGTCCTGGAGTACTCCGAGGACCCGCTCGTCTCGTCCGACATCACCGGCAACCCGGCTTCGTCGATCTTCGACTCGGCGCTCACCCGTGTCGACGGCCGCCACGTCAAGGTGGTGGCCTGGTACGACAACGAGTGGGGCTTCTCGAACCGCGTCATCGACACGCTGGAGCTGCTGGCCACGCGCTGAGCCGCGGGGCCGCTGAGCCGCGGGGCCGCTGAGCCGCGGGGCCGCTGAGCCGCGGGGCCGCGGGGCCGCTGAGCCGCGGGGCCGCGGGGCCGCGGGGCCGACCGGGGCGGTGGAGGCCCCGGTCGGCCGGGCTTCACCCGCGGGTGGCCGGGTTGACCAGCACCCGTCCGCAGACGACGGTGAGCACTCCGGCGACGACGACGCTGAGTAGCCCGACGCGGAGGCTGGTGAGGTCGGCGACGAACCCCACCAGCGGCGGGGAGAGCAGGAACCCGCCCCGCAGCAGCCAGCTGACGACCGTGAGGCCGGTGCCGGGGGAGAGCCCGGGGAGTTCGTCGGCCGTGTGCATGGCGGCGGGCACCAGCGTGGCGACACCGAGCCCGGCCAGGGCGAACCCGGCGAGCGTCGTGGGCACCGACGGCACGGCGAGCGCGAGGCCCATGCCGACGGCGGCGAGGAGGCCACCGGCGCGGACGACCGTGCGCTGGCCGAACCGGTCGACGATCCGGTCGCCGGTGAGCCGTCCGGCGGTCATCGCGACCTGCAGGGCGACGAACGCGAGCCCGGCCACCGCGGCGCCTGTGTGCAGGTTCCCGCTGAGGTAGAGCGCACCCCACGAGGCTCCGGCGTCCTCGACGAGCGCCCCGCAGGCGGCGAGGAGCCCGAGCACGGCGAGCAGCCGGACGGCCAGCCGGGCGGCGGTCGGTCGCGCCGCCGGGATCTCGGCGCCCGCCGGCCGGTCGACGGGGCCGTCGCCGTCGCCGTCGCGCTCGGCACCCCGCCCGGCGTCGCGCCCGACACTCCGCTCGGCTTCCTCCGGGCCGGGGAGCAGGAACCGGTACGCGAGCACCGCGATCAGGCCGAACAGCACGGCGGAGACCGCAAGGTGCACCGCGAGTGGCGTGTCGAGCCCGGCGGCCACGGAGCCCATCAAGCCGCCGAGGACGGCGCCGATGCTCCACAGTCCGTGGAACGAGTTGACGATGGACCGGCGGTAGAGACGCTGGACCCGCAGCCCGTGGGCGTTCTGGGCGACGTCGACGATCGCGTCGAGGGCACCGACGGCGCCGAGGACCGCGGCGAAGGCGATCCAGTTCGGAGCGACCGGGATCAGCAGCGTCGCGGCGGCGAGCGCCACGATGCCGAAGCCGGCGACCCGGGCGGAGCCGAATCGGCGGATCGCGGCGGCGGCCAGCAGCCCGGCCAGCAGCGCGCCGAGCGGCATCGCGGCCAGCGCGGTGCCGAGCACCGCGTTGGTGACGCCCAGCTCGGCCTTGATCTGGGGGTAGCGCGGGACGACGTTGGCGAACAGGGCGCCGTTGGTGAGGAAGAGCGCGGCGACCGCGAGGCGGGCCCGGCGGGCCTGTCGGGAGGGCGCGGCCGGTGCGGTGACCGGAACGGTCTGGGCAGACACGGGAATCTCCGAGCGGGTTGTTCAGCGCAGGTAACGCTCGATGGCGTGGCGGATCTGCGCGGGGGTCATCGGATCGGTGGAGAGCGCGCTGTGCAGGACCAGACCCTCGATCAGCGCGTCGAGCTCGCGGGCGGTGGTGGGGTCGAAGTGCTGTTCCAGCGCGTCGCGGCTGCGTTGCATCCAGGCCTGGGTGACCGCGCGCAGCGCGGGGTTGCGGGCCGCCGCCACGTAGAGCTCGACGGTCAGCACGAGGTTCGCGGACGGGCCGAGCAGATCGTCGGTGACCAGCGTGATCACGGCGTCGATCGCCGCGGCGCGGTCGAAGGCGGCGGTCAGCCGCTGGTCGAAGACGGCGGCGATGGCCTCGGCGTGCCGGGTGAACGCCTCCGCGAGGATCTCGTCGAGCGAGGCGAAGTGGTAGGTCATCGAGCCCAGCGGGACGTCGGCGGCCCGGGCGATCTCGCGGTGGGTGGTTCCGGCCACGCCGCGCTCGGCGATGACGGTCAGCGCGGCGTCGATCAGCCGGTCGCGCCGCCCTGGGTCGTGCCGCCGGGCCCGCCGTGGACTCCGGACCGGTGAGCCCGGCTCCGGCTGCCGTGGACCGGGCAGCCGGTCCGCGGTCGTCTCGTCACTCACCCGCGGCGCCGTCGAGATAGCGGATCGGACGCGCCGGGTTACCTACCGCGACCACGTTCGCCGGCAGGTCGCGGGTGACGACCGCCCCGGCGCCGACCACGGTGTTCTCGCCGATCGTGACCCCGGGCAGCACGACGACCCCGCCACCGAGCCAGACGTTGTCGCCGATCGTGATCGGCTGCGCCGCCTCCCACTTCGCGCGCCGCGGCTGCGCCTCGACCGGGTGGGTGGGCGTCAGCAACTGCACGTTCGGACCGATCTGGACGTCGTCCCCGATGACGATCGGCGCGACGTCCAGTGCGACCAGCCCGAAGTTCGCGAACGTGCGGGCGCCGATGCGGAGGTGGCAGCCGTAGTCCACGCGCAGCGGTGGCCGGATCTCGGTGTCCTCGCCGACCGCGCCCAGCAGCTCGGTGAGCAGCCGCCGGCGCTCGTCGGGCTGCCGCGCGGACGTCGCGTTGTACGCGTCCATCAGGTCCAACGCCCGCAGGCTCGCCTCGGCCAGCTCCGGATCGTCGGCGAGGTAGAGGTCGCCGGCGAGCATCCGCTCACGCATCGAGCGGGAGTCCGCGTTGATCGTCATATGTACGATCGTACACAGCATAAGTACATCCGTACATAGCGACGATCGTTAGGCTGCCGCCATGGCTGACGACCCCATGCCGACAGACGACGCAGCAACGCCAGGAACCTCGTCCGGTTTCGAGACGGTCGCGCTGGCCGTCGAGGACCGGATCGCCACGATCACCCTCGACCGGCCGGAGCGCCTCAACGCGTTCACCCCGCGGATGGCCGGCGAACTCGTGGCGGCGTTCGACGCGACCGATGCCGATGACGACGTACGCGCGGTGATCGTGACCGGGCGGGGCCGGGCGTTCTGCGCCGGCGCGGACCTGGCCGCGGGCGCCGAGACGTTCGACTACGGCCGCGCACCGGAGCGGGCGGAGACGATCGACGGAGCGCCGCGTGACCTCGGTGGCGTGGTGGCGCTGCGGATCGGTGCGTCGCGGAAGCCGGTGATCGCCGCGGTCAACGGACCGGCCGTCGGGGTGGGTGCCACGATGACGCTGCCGATGGACATCCGGCTCGCCGCCGAGTCGGCGCGGTTCGGGTTCGTGTTCGCGCGCCGAGGGCTGGTGCCGGAAGCGGCGTCGAGCTGGTTCCTGCCCCGGGTGGTCGGGATCTCGCAGGCGATGGAGTGGGTCGCCACCGGCCGGGTCTTCCCGGCCGCGGAGGCGCTCGCCGGGCGGTTGGTGTCCCGAGTGGTGCCCGACGCCGAGCTGCTACCGGCCGCGCGGGCGATCGCCACCGAGATCGCCGAGAACACGTCGGCGGTGTCGGTGGCCGCCTCCCGGCACCTGCTCTGGTCGATGCTGGGCGCGTCGAGCCCCTGGGAGGCGCATCGGCGCGACTCGCGGTTGATCGCCGAGCTGGGCGCGGGGCCCGAGGCGGTCGAGGGCGTCACGGCGTTCCTGGAGAAGCGTCCGCCGCGGTTCCCCGGATCGGCGCGGGACGCGGTGCCCGGTCTGGTTCCGGAGTGGACGGCCCGCCCCGCCGATCCCGCGCGCTGACGACCCGGCGGCGGCCGGACCGGAAGGAACCGGCCGGCCACCCACGGCGACCGGCGCACGGACCCTGCGTTACGCCTGTGACCTGCGCCATCGCGGTCGGCTCGGAAAGGGTGCGGCGATCCGGGCGGCAGCGAAACCCAGTGTTAGGTCAGCCTTCCCTGCTCTTCGAAACACTGGAGTACCTCCCATGCGCTTACACCGGTTGATGGCCGGGGCCCTTGCGGTGGCCACTGCCGTCGTCCTGACCGCCTGCGGCGGGTCGGAGGAGTCGGAGGACTCCTCGTCCACCGGTGGCTCCGGCGCTTTTCCGGTCACGATCAAGCACGCGCTCGGTACCACGACGATCAAGTCCAAGCCCACCCGCGTGGCGACCGTCAACTGGGAGAACCAGGAGGTGCCGCTCGCTCTCGGCGTCGTCCCGGTCGGCATGGCGAAGGCCAACTTCGGCGACGACGACAAGGACGGCCACCTGCCCTGGGTCAAGTCGAAGCTCGACGAGCTCGGCGGCGACACCGAGCCGGTGCTCTTCGACGAGACCGACGGGATCGACTTCGAGGCCGTCGCGGACACCAAGCCGGACGTCATCCTCGCCGCGTACTCCGGTCTGACCAAGCAGGACTACGAGACGCTGAGCAAGATCGCGCCGACCGTCGCCTACCCCGAGGCGCCGTGGGCCACCGCGTGGCGCGACACGATCAAGCTGGAGAGCCAGGCGCTCGGCCTCTCCGACGAGGGCGACAAGATGATCGCCGACATCGAGAAGCAGATCAAGACCACGGTCGGGAAGCACCCGGCGCTGGCCGGCAAGTCGGCGATGTTCATCACCCACATCGACCCGGCCGACCTGAGCAAGATCACGTTCTACACCGCGAACGACACCCGGGTGCAGTTCTTCACCGACCTGGGCCTCGAGCACTCGGCGGCGGTCACGAAGGCGTCGGAAGGCTCGAAGGAGTTCTCCGGCAGCCTGAGCGCCGAGCAGATCCAGCAGCTGAACGACGTCGACATCATGGTTTCCTACGGGGACGCGGACAACAAGCTGCTCGGCCAGCTGCAGGCCGACCCGCTGCTCGGGAAGATCCCGGCGATCAAGCGCGGTTCGGTGGTGTTCTTCGCCGGTAGCACCCCGCTGGCCACCGCCGCGAACCCGACGCCGCTGTCGATCTCGTACGTCCTGAACGACTACGTGGAGATGTTGGCGGCCGCCGCGGCCAAGGTGAAGTGACCACAAGTACAGCGACGCCGGACGCCGCGGTTCCGCGGCGTCNNGTCCGGCGCCGGTCCGGACCCTGTGGGTCGTCATCGCGGTCGTCGCGCTGGCGGCGGCCGTGCTCGCGTCGGTCGCGATCGGTTCCCGGCAGGTCAGCCTCTCCGACATCCTGAACGCGTTCCAGGGGCAGGACGAGACCCTGGGGGAGGCCGCGGTCACCAAGCGGATTCCCCGCACGGTGCTCGCGGTCGTCGTCGGCGCGGCGCTCGCCATGGCCGGCACGGTCATGCAGGGCGTCACCCGCAACCCCCTCGCCGACCCCGGCATCCTCGGCGTCAACATGGGCGCGGCGCTCGCGATCGTCGTCGGCATCACGATGTTCGGTCTGTCGTCGGTGAACAGCTACGTCTGGGTCGCGATCGCCGGAGCCGGTCTCTCCGCGGTGTTCGTCTACACCGTCGGTTCGCTGGGCCGCGGCGGCGCCACGCCGCTCAAGCTCGCGCTCGCCGGGACCGCGACGACCGTCGCGTTCATCTCGCTCATCCGCGCCTTCATCCTGCCCCGCGGCGACGTGTCCGGCGTGTTCCTGTCCTGGGAGATCGGCGGCGTCGGCGGCGCCTCGTTCGCGAGCATCCGCCAAGTGGCGCCGTTCCTGATCGTCGGTTTTGTCATCGCGCTGGCCGTGGCCCGTCCGCTGAACTCGCTCGCGCTCGGCGACGAACTCGCGACCGGCCTCGGCGAACGCGTCGCGGTGACGCGGGCGCTCTCCGCGATCGGTGCCGTGCTGCTCTGCGCCGCGTCGGTGGCGGCGGCCGGACCGATCATCTTCGTCGGGCTGGTCGCGCCGCACGTCTGCCGTCTGGTCGTCGGCCTCGATCACCGGTGGCTGCTGCCGTTCTCCGGCGTCGTCGGCGCCGTGCTGCTCACCGTCGCCGACGTCCTCGGCCGGGTCGTGGCGCGTCCGGACGAGATCGACGTGGGCATCCTGACGGCGCTGGTCGGCGCTCCGTTCTTCATCTACATCGTCCGGAAGCAGAAGGTGCGCGAGCTGTGAGCACCGTTGTGGCTGTCGCGCGGAGCCGGGGCCGCCGTGCGCTCCGGCGCCGCGCCGCGCTGGCCGTGCTGGTCGCGCTGATCGTCGCCGGGTTCCTGGTGACGCTGACGTCCGGGCGGACCTACTACCCGCTCTCGGACGTCCTCGCCGTGATCCAGGGCGAGACCGTGCCGGGCGCGTCGTTCACGGTCGGCGAGCTCCGGTTACCGCGCGCGGTGCTGGCGGTGCTGACCGGGTTCTGCTTCGGACTCGGCGGTGCCACCTTCCAGACCATGCTGCGCAACGCGCTGGCCAGCCCGGACATCATCGGCATCACCTCCGGCGCCAGCGCCGCGGCGGTGTTCGCGATCGTGACGCTGGGCTTGAGCGAGACCGGGGTGTCGGCGGTCGCGATCGCGGCGGCGCTGGTCGTCGCCGTGGTCATCTATGTGCTCTCGTTCCGGGACGGCGTCGCGGGCACCCGGCTGATCCTGATCGGGATCGGCATCGCCGCGATGCTCAACAGCGCCACGTCCTACCTCCTGTCGCAGGCTGGTCAGTGGGACCTCCAGGAGGCGACCCGCTGGCTGGCAGGCAGCCTGAACAACTCCACCTGGGAGCAGGTCACCCCGGTGGCCGTCGCGCTGGTCGTGCTCGCGCCGGTGCTGCTGTTCCGGGCTCGCAGCCTCCAGATGATGGAGCTGGGTGACGACGCCGCGGCCGCCCTCGGCATCCGCCTGGAGCGCACCCGGTTCGTCGTTCTCGTCGCGGCCGTCGGCCTGATCGCGTTCGCGACCGCCGCGACCGGTCCGATCGCGTTCGTCGCGTTCCTCGCCGGTCCGATCGCGGCCCGGCTGTTCGGGGCGGGCGGGTCGCTCCTGCTGCCCGCCGGGCTGGTCGGTGCGCTGCTCGTCCTCGTCGCGGACTTCGTCGGCCAGTTCGCGTTCGGAACGCGGTACCCGGTCGGGGTCATCACCGGGGTGCTGGGCGCTCCCTACCTCATTTATCTGATCGTCCGGTCGAACCGGGTGGGAGGCTCCCTATGACCACGGATCAGCCGGTGACTCAGGATCGGCCGGTGACGCGTGACCATTCGCTCACCGTCGAGAACCTGGCGCTCGGGTACAAGGACCGGAACGTCATCGAGTCGCTCGACCTGATCGTGCCGCCAGGGAAGATCACCGCGATCGTCGGTGCGAACGCGTGCGGCAAGTCGACACTCCTCCGGTCGATGACCCGCCTGCTCGCGCCGCGCACCGGACACGTTCTGCTCGACGGCAAGGAAGTGCACCGGATCCCGCCCAAAGAGCTGGCGCGGACGCTCGGCCTGCTGCCGCAGTCACCGATCGCTCCGGAGGGCATCACGGTCGCCGACCTGGTGAGCCGCGGGCGCCACCCGCACCAGCGCGTGCTCGCCCGGTGGAGCCGCGAGGACGACCGCGCGGTCGCCGCGGCGCTGGACGCCACCTCCACCGCGGACCTCGCCGACCGGTCCGTCGACGAGCTCTCCGGTGGTCAGCGGCAACGCGTCTGGATCGCGATGGCGCTGGCGCAGCAGACCGACCTGCTGCTGCTCGACGAGCCGACGACGTTCCTCGACGTCAGCCACCAGGTCGAGGTGCTGGACCTGCTCACCGACCTCAACCGGTCACGCGGGACGACGATCGTGATGGTGCTGCACGACCTGAACATGGCCGCGCGCTACGCCGATCACCTCATCGCGCTGGCGGCGGGCCGGCTCCACGCGGCGGGGGAGCCGGCCGACGTCCTGACCGAGGAGTGCGTGCGCGCGGTGTTCGGGCTGGAGAGCCGGGTCATCGTCGATCCGACGTCGAACAAGCCGCTGATGCTTCCGCTCGGCCGGCACCACGTGACCACGACCGCGCAGCCCTGATTCCGGCCCCGGCGCCCGGCCCGTAGAGCCCGGCCGGTCAATGGTTGGCTCGGACGCCCTGGGCGGCGAGCGTGACCGTGCGCTCGATCCGGCGTTGCCGCGTCTCCGGGCGTTTCGCCGTCACGATCCAGGCGAGGATCCGCAGCCGGGAGGAGGGCGGGAACGAGGCGAAGTGCCGGCGGGCGTCGTCGTCGGCGTCGAGGAGCGTCCGGAGGTCCGGCGGGAGCTCCTCGTCCGGGGTGCCGGTGGAGTCCGGGAGGATCTGCCAGGTACCCGTGCGCCGGGCGTGGTCGATCAAGACCTGACCCCGCTCGGTCATCAACCCGCGCGCGATCATGGCTTCGGCGCGCCGCCGGTTGAGCCGGCTCCAGGTGCTCCGCGGATTGCGGGGCGAGAACCGGAGCCGGGAGCTGGTCGCGTCGTGCTTCCGGTGCAAGCCGTCGATCCACCCGAAACACAGCGCGTGCTCGACCGCCTCGGCGTAGCCGAGCCCTGGCGCGCCGCTGTTCCGGTGCGGAAGGACCAGCCAGATCTCCGACGCGGAGCGGCCGTGGTGGTCGAGCCACGCACGCCACTCGGCGGCGGTGTGGACGGTCAGCGTGGTGTCCAGCGCGTGTGTCATGACCTCATCGTCGCGGTCAAAGTGCTCACCGACTGAGCACTATTCCGCGGCGATCGGGCCCGCTTGTCCCTCCGGCGTGACGAGGGGCACGTCGATCCGCAGGTCCTCGAGCTTCTCGCCGGCGGGGTACACCTCGTTGAACAGCTCGACGCCGCCCGCGGCGAGGCGGACGTCCGAGCCCACCCAGCGCTCCACGCCGTCCTCGGCGGGCACCTCGGTCAGCGTGAGCGTCGCCAGGAAGAGCCGCTGCTCGCGGTCGTTCGAGTACGGATCGGCGATGTCGAGCTGAGCCTGGTCACCGCTCAGCACGATCCGCGGGTACGCGATCCGCACCGACAGCATCCCGAAGTGACCGGCGAAACGGACGTCGCCGTTGAACAGCCAGAATCGCTCGGACGAGCCGTCCGGGCCCGGGCGGTGCCCGGTCGCCTCGGGCGCGTAGACGATCTCGTAGTCGCCCACCGGGCGGGCGCCGTTGCTGACGGCGCCCTGCCCGTCGGGCATCCGGCGAATGTAGTCGACGAACGAGTGCTTGATGCCCCAACGCAGGCCGAACATTTCGGACGCAGTCTCAGCCACCCGGTCAGGGTAGTCGGCCGCTGGTGCGTCGGTACGGTGGCTCGGACAGTTCGTGCCCGGCTCAGGCGGGAACCCGGCCCCACGCGCTGGTCAGGCCGATCGAGAGCCATTGGGCGTCCGGATCGCTCGTCGCGCCGATGACCTGCTCGGACTGTTGCGGGGTGAGCAGCCCGGCGTCGATCAGCCGAGGTGCGAGCTGGCTCAGCGTCAGCTGGTAGAACGCGGCCTCGGGGCTGTCGCCGCGCACCAACCGGTAGGTCAGCTCCGCGTCCACGTCGACCAGGCCGGCCGCCCGCAGCGCAGCGGGGAGTTCGAGGCCGTACTCCGGGTCGGCGCCGATCGCGCGGAAACCGCCGGACACGGCGTGGAAGGCCGTGTACATCGCGTCCGCGATCGCCGCCGGACGAGTGACCCTGGCGAAGGCCTGCGTGGCCGGGCCGCCGAACACGACGTCTTCGAGGAGCAGGATGCCGCCCGGCCGGAGCGCGCTCGCGAGCGTGGCGACGACCGCCGCGCGGTCGGCCACGTGCTCGACCAGGGCCCGCGCGTGCACGAGGTCGTACGCGCCGGGCTCGATCGGGTCGGTGGTCACGTCGTGGCGCACGACCTCGACCGGCGGCTGCCCGACGAGGTCGTCGAGGAAACGGGTGTCGCGGTCGGTGGCGGTCACCCGGCCGGAGGGGCCGACGGTCTCGGCGAGCCAGCGCGCGACGCTGCCCGCTCCGGCGCCCGCCTCCAGGCAGCGCCAGCCGTTGGTGACGCCGAGCGACGCCAGGTGCCGGGTAGTGGTGGCGTCGAAGTTCGCGGCAAGACCGGCCTGCCGCGCGCGCTCCTGTTGCCATTGCTGGTCGTAGATGTAGGTATCACGGGGCGTAGTCTCCATGCCGGAGTGTCAACACCGTTCTCCGGCGGACACAACGGCTGTGTCCCCAACGCGACCGACGGGCACGGCAAGCCCGACCGACGGTGCATACGCAGCGGCCGGCCGGTCGGGAACCACCGGCCGGCCGCGTGCGATCCTCAGAGCTTCTGCAGCGCCCCGAACGTCCGGCGGATGTCGGCCAGCGCGCGCAGCTGCGCCTTCGCGGTGCCGTCCGCCTCCATCATCCGGTAGCCGTACTGGTGGCCGTAGCTGTCGGACGGCGTCTTGTACCCGCAGTAGGCCACCGCGAGCTTGACCTGCGGCCACTGCTGCCACGCCAGGTAGAACGACCGGGAGAGGTAGGACGCCGA
>NZ_BAAAYN010000004.1:0-75338 GCF_039536245.1 Cryptosporangium minutisporangium
CGTTTTCAAGCCTACCCGATCCGCTGTGCAGTGCCAAATTCGCGCTGCTTTCCGATCGGGCGCCGGAAAGTACAATTCGGGTTCGCTTCTTCGCCTCTTTCGGAGACGATTTCTGCTCGCCGTTTCGCGTTTTCCAGCTTACCGGGTCGGATTCTCAGTGCCAACTTGGCGCTGCTTATCCGGCCGGGCCCTGCACCGTCGCGAAACCACGCCGTTCAGGCGTTGTTCGTTCGGGCTTTCCAGCGTATCCGGTCGATCCCGCGGGTGCCAAATCGACCCCGCCTCGCCCGGCGCAGCGTCACCGCCCGCCAGCCACAACCACATGGCTGCCGGTCAGTCCCTCTGCTTTCCCGCGGGCCGTCCACTCCGGCGCTTGCGCCTCCGGCTGGTGTCCGTCTCCCCTGCGGGCCTGATGAAATCTACGCGTCTCGTCGGCCATCCGCAAACCCGTGCGGACGTGGCGGTGGCCACACTTCCGCCGAAGGCGCGAGGGGGCCTGGTGCGGCGAGTAGTGACCGGAGTGAGGACCCCTCCCGCGCCACGACGGAGGAACCGCACGTCACGCGGTCCGCCACCGGCCGCGCCGGACGCGGAAGCGACCGGCGCGCGCCCGGCACGCGTAGATCTAAAGGACCTCGATACCGGAGACGGTGCGCTTGCCGCGGCGGAGCACCAACCACCGGCCGTGGAGCAGGTCTTCCCGGGCGGGAGGCGCCTCGGCGTCGGTGACCTTGACGTTGTTGACGTAGGCGCCGCCCTCGCGGACCGTCCGGCGGGCCTCGGAGAGGCTGCCGGCGAGACCGGCGGTCTGCAGCAACGCGGCCGCGGAGGGCAGCTCGCCGCTGACCTGGTGCAGTCCGGCCTCGGTGAGCGCGGCGCGGAGGGTCTCCGCGGGGAGCTCACGCAGCTCGCCGCGCCCGAAGAGGGCCTGGCTGGCCGCGAGCACCGCGGACGTCTCCTCCGCGCCGTGGACGAGCGTGGTCATCTCCTCGGCGAGGCGGCGCTGCGCCAGCCGGGCCGCCGGCCGTTCGGCGACCTGCGTTTCGAGCTCCTCGATCTCCTTGCGGTCGAGGAACGTGAACGTCTTGAGGCGACCGACGACGTCCCGGTCGTCGGTGTTGAACCAGAACTGGAACCAGGCGTAGGGGCTGGTGAGGTTCGGGTCGAGCCACACCGAGCCGCCGCCGGTGCTCTTGCCGAACTTCTCGCCGTTGGCGTTGGTGAGGAGCGGGAGGGTCAGCGCGTGCGCCTGGCCACCCTCGTTCGCGGTGACCCGGCGGATGTAGTCGAGGCCCGCGGTGATGTTGCCCCACTGGTCGTTGCCGCCGATCTGGAGGCGGCAGCCCTGGTCGCGGTAGAGCTGGAGGAAGTCGTTGGCCTGCAGCAGCTGGTAGCTGAACTCGGTGTAGCTCAGGCCGCCGGAGGAGATACGGGCGGCGACCGACTCGCGCGCGAGCATCTGCGTGACCGGGAAGTGCTTGCCGACGTCGCGCAGGAAGTCGAGCGCGGAGATCGAGGCGGTCCAGTCCAGGTTGTTCGCGAGCACAGCGGCGTGGGTGACGCGGCCGTCGGCGGTGGTCGAGTCTTCGAAGTCGACGAACTTGGCCAGCTGCGGACGGAGCGCCTCGACCAGCTCGCGGACCCGCTCCGGCGTGTTGAGCACACGCTCGGAGGAGCGGCCGCTGGGGTCGCCGATCAGGCCGGTGGCGCCGCCGGCGAGGACGATCGGCCGGTGGCCGGCCTGCTGGAAACGGCGCAGCGTGAGCAGCGGGACGAGGTGGCCGGCGTGCAGGCTCGCCGCGGTCGGGTCGAACCCGGCGTAGACCGTGAGCGGGGCGTTGTCGAGGGCGGTGCTCAGGGCCTGTTCGTCGGTGGTCTGGGCGATCAGGCCACGCCAGCGAAGTTCGTCGAGGAAGTCACTCACGCAGAGCATCATCCCCCACGGCTGCGGCCCGGGGGGAACGCCGGTACGGGCTCACTGTCGGGTCCCCGTCTATCCAGAACCGCCAGGGCCGGTCGGCGCCTTTGGACACACCGGTGCGGGGGCCGGAGCGGATCGGTTCGGTGGTCGGCGGGCCGGCGATGGTCAGCGGGCCGCGACCGTCGAGGAGGTTGGTGCCGTCGGCGGTGCGGTCGAGGCCGAGGGCCTTCGCGAGGCGGGCGGGGCCGCGGGCGAGGTCGCGGTCGGGCACGGTGCGGCCCCTTCTCGCTTCGTCGAGCCCTTCGATGACGCGTCCGGCGCGCAGAAGCACGGCGGACGCCTCGCCGACCGGACCGCACGTGATGTTGACGCACCAGTGCATGCCGTAGCTGAAGTAGACGTAGAGCGTGCCGGGGCCCGCGAACATCGACGCGTTCCTCGGCGTGCGGCCGCGGTAGGCGTGGGACGCCGGGTCACCCGCGGTGCCGGCGTACGCCTCGACCTCGGTCAGCCGGACCGTGACGCCGTGCGCGGTGACGCACCGCCCGAGGAGCGCGGGTGCGGCTTCCTCGGGCGGTCCGGCCAGGATGTCGTCGAGGTTCAGCGGGGCACCACGTGCTCGGTGGCCCATACCCGGTGCTTCTCGATCGTCGTCGTGACCTGCTTCAGCTGTGCCGCGACCGCGTCCGGGCCGGTCGAGCCCGGCGTGGTGCGTGCGCGCAGGGCACCGTCGACGGACAGGACGCTCCGGACCGAAGGGTCGAGGTGCGGGCTGACCTCGGCGAGGTCGTCGTCGGTGAGGTCGTCGAGCTCGCAGCCCCGCTTCGCGCAGCGAGCGACCAGCGCGCCGACGATCTCGTGCGCGTCGCGGAACGCGACGCCCTTGCGGACCAGCCACTCGGCGACGTCGGTGGCGAGCGCGTAGCCGGTGGGCGTGGACGCCTCGAGCACGTCCGTGTGGACCCGCATCGTGCTGACCATGCCGGTCAGCGCCGGGAGCAACAGGCCGAGGGTCTCGACCGCGTCGAAGACCGGCTCCTTGTCCTCCTGCAGATCCCGGTCGTAGGCGAGCGGCAGCGCCTTGAGCGTGGCGAGCAAGCCGCTCAGGTGGCCGATCAGGCGGCCGGACTTACCGCGGGACAGCTCGGCGATGTCCGGGTTCTTCTTCTGCGGCATGATCGAGCTGCCGGTCGCGTAGGCGTCGTCCAGCGTGACCCAACCGAACTCCTGCGACGTCCACAGCACGAACTCCTCGCCCAGCCGGGAGAGGTGGACGCCGATCAGCGCCGCGACGAACAGGAACTCCGCGGCGAAGTCCCGGTCGCTCACCGCGTCGATCGAGTTCGCGGCGGCGTTGGTGAATCCCAGCTCGGCGGCGACGGCCTCCGGGTCGAGCGGGAGGGAGCTGCCGGCCAGCGCACCGGCACCCAGCGGGCTGATCGCGGCGCGCTTGTCCCAGTCGGAGAGCCGGTCGAGGTCGCGGAGCAGCGACTGCACGTGCGCCAGCAGCTGGTGGCTGAACAGGATCGGCTGGGCGTGCTGGAGGTGGGTCATGCCCGGCGCCGGCACACCCAGATGCGTCTCGGCCTGGTCGGTGAGGGCCTGGGCCAGGTCGACGAGGCTCTTGGCCACACCGCGCGCGTGGTCGCGCAGGTACAGGCGGAGGTCGGTGGCGACCTGGTCGTTGCGGCTGCGACCGGCGCGCAGCTTGCCGCCGAGCGCGCCGAGCCGTTCGAGGAGGCCGCGTTCGAGGGCGGTGTGCACGTCCTCGTCGTCGATGGTCGGGGTGAACCGGCCGTCGGCGCAGGCCTGCTCGAGGTCGTCCAGGGCGTGCAGCATCTTGTCGAGCTCGGTCGCGTCGAGCAGACCCGCGCGGTGCAGGACCCGGGCGTGGGCGCGGGACCCGGCGAGGTCGTAGGGCGCCAGACGCCAGTCGAAGTGGACGCTGACGCTCAGGCGCGCGAGGGCCTCGGCGGGGCCGCCGGAGAACCGGCCACCCCACAGACGGGTGGTCTCGGCGGTGCCGGTCGTCGCGGGGAGCTCACTGGGATGGGTCACGAAGGTTCCTTGGAGAAAGTCGAGTCAGGCGACGATACGAGATCGGGCGTCGCGGGTGGGGTGGCCGGGGTGGTGTCGCCGTTCGGCGACGGCGGGGGCGCCGGTGACGTCGGGGCCCCCGGGGTGGGGCCGCGTTGGTGGGCCCAGTCGAGCACCTTGTCGGCGAACGCCTGGCCACCGGCTGGATCGCGGGTGATGACGAGGATCGTGTCGTCACCGGCGATCGTGCCGATGATGTCCGGCAGGCCAGAGCGGTCGAGACCCGAGGCGAGGAACTGCGCGGCGCCAGGTGGCGTCCGGAGCACCACCAGGTTGCCGCTGGCCTCCGCGCCGGTCAGCAGCTCCTGGAGGCGCCGCACGAGCAGGTCCGGCGGCCCGACCGACGGCCGCATCGGGGCCGCGCCCTCCTCCGGCAACACGTAGGAGGCCGGTGACCCGTCCGCGCCCCGCAGCTTGACCGCGCCGAGTTCCTCCAGATCGCGCGAGAGCGTGGCCTGCGTGACGGCCATGCCCTCGTCGGCCAGCAGCCTGGCCAGCACGGTCTGCGACGGTATCGGCGTGGAACGGACCAGTTCGCTGATCCGCGCGTGGCGGGCCGCCTTGGTCACCGGGTTGCTCATCGTCGGTTGCTCATCGGCTTTCTCGGCATCGATCGGGCGAGCATATCGATCAGGGTTGCTCGAGGAGCCAGGTGAGCAGCGCCTTCTGGGCGTGCAGCCGGTTCTCCGCCTGATCCCACACCGCCGAACGCGGGCCGTCCAGGACGTCGGCGCTGATCTCGTTGCCCCGGTACGCCGGAAGACAGTGCAGGACGATCGCGTCGCTCGACGCCAGCGCGACCGCGGCGGCGTCGACCCGATAGGGCGCGAGCGCGGCCAGCCGCTCCGCGCTGCTCGCGGATTCCTGCCCCATCGACACCCAGGTGTCGGTCGCCAGGACGTCGGCGCCGTCGGCGGCCGCCTTCGGGTCGTCGGTGATCGTCACCGACCCGCCGGTGGTCTCGGCGATCCTTCGGGCGCGCTCGACGATCACCGGGTCGGGGAGGGCGCCTTCCGGGCCGGCGACCCGGACGTGCAGCCCGGCGACCGCCCCGCCGACCAGGTACGAGTGCGCCATGTTGTTCGCGGCGTCGCCGAAGTAGGTGAGCGTGCGGCCGGCCACCGTGCCGAACCGTTCGCGGACCGTCAGCAGGTCGGCGAGGATCTGGCACGGGTGGAACAGGTCGGTGAGCGCGTTGACGACCGGCACGGCGCTCACCGCGGCCATCGCGTCGACGCGGTCCTGGCCGAACGTCCGCCAGACGATCGCGGCGCACTGCCGGTCGAGCACCCGGGTGGTGTCCTCGATCGTCTCGCCGCGGCCGAGCTGGCTGCTCCCGGCGTCCAGGAGCAGGGGGTAACCGCCGAGCTCGGCGACGCCGACCGCGAACGACACCCGGGTGCGGGTGGACGGCTTGTCGAACAGCAGGGCGACGCTCTTCGGGCCGGCCAGCGGGGTGAAGGCGTGCCGGTCGGCCTTCATCCGGAGGGCGAGCGAGAGGACGGCGCTCTGCTCGTCGGTGGTGAGGTCGTCGTCGGCGAGGAAGTGGCGGGTCACCGCGGTCTCTTTTCTGAAGTCGTTGCGGCGGCGAGTGCGGCGGGGAGGGCCGCGAGGAAAGCGTCGGCCTGCTGGTCGGTGAGGACCAACGGCGGGGCGAGCCGCAGCACGCCGGGAGCCACCGCGTTGACCAGGAAACCCGCCTCGGCGAGCGCCGCCTCGGCGCTCTTCGCCACCGGATCGGTGAGGACGACGCCGAGCAGCGCGCCGCTCCCCCGGACCTCGGCGACGTCTTCGAGGTTCTCGATGCCGGCGCGCAGCCGCTCCCCCAGATGCTTGGCGCGGGCGAGCAGGTCGTCGGCGACGATCGTGTCGAGCACCGCCAGCGCGGCCGCGCAGCAGACCGGGTTGCCGCCGAACGTCGAGCCGTGGCTGCCCGGGCCGAGCAGCTCCGCCGCCTCGCCGAACGCGATGCACGCGCCGAGCGGCAGGCCGCCGCCGAGGCCCTTGGCGAGCGTCACGACGTCCGGCTGGACGCCGTCGGCCTGGTGGGCGAACCAGTATCCGGTGCGGCCGATGCCGGTCTGCACCTCGTCGAGGACGAGCAGCGCCTGGTGTGCGCTCGTGATCTCACGGGCTTTCTGCAGGTAGCCAGGCGGGGACGGGATCACGCCTGCCTCGCCGAGCGTCGGCTCGAGGATCACCATCGCGGTCTCGTCGGTGACGGCGTTCGCCAGTGCGTCGACATCGCCGTACGGGACGTGTGTGACGTCGCCGGGCAGCGGCAGGAACGGGTCGCGCTTGGTCGGCTGGCCGGTGAGCGCGAGCGCACCCATCGTCCGGCCGTGGAACCCACCCTGCGCGGCGACCACGTGGTGCTTGCCGGTCCGGCGGGACAGCTTGAACGCGGCCTCGTTGGCCTCCGCGCCCGAGTTGCAGAAGTAGACGCGCCCGTCGCGACCGGCCAGCGAGAGCAGGCGCTCGGCCAACGTCACGGCCGGGACGGAGGCGAACAGGTTGGAGACGTGGCCCAGCGTCGCGACCTGCGCGGAGACCGCCTCGACGATCGCCGGGTGCGCGTGGCCGAGGACGTTGACCGCAATTCCGGCGTAGAGGTCGACGTACTCGCGACCCTGGTCGTCCCAGACCGTCGCGCCCTCTCCCTTGACCAGGGCGGTCGACGGGGTGCCGTAGTTGTCCATCAGCGCGGCGCGCCAGCGGGCGGAGATGCCCTGACCGGTCGCGGGCGGAGCCGCGGGTGCAGTCTGCGGGCCGGTCATGAGGCCGCCTCCGGGCTGGGAACGACCATCGTGCCGAATCCTTCCTCGGTGAAGATCTCCAGGAGCAGGGAGTGGGCCACCCGGCCGTCGATCACGGTCGCCTGGGGCACACCGCCGCGAACCGCCCGCAGGCACGCCTCCATCTTCGGGATCATGCCCGCCGACAGCGACGGCAGCAGCTTCTCCAGCTCTTCGGTGCCGATCTGGCTGACCAGTGAGTCGTGGTCGGGCCAGCGCGTGTAGAGGCCCTCGACGTCGGTGAGGACCACGAGCTTCTGCGCGCCGAGCGCCACCGCGATCGCGGAGGCGGCGGTGTCGGCGTTGAGGTTGTGCACCTGGCCGTCGGCGTCCGGCGCCACGGTGGAGATGACCGGAATCCGTCCGGACTCGATCAGGTCCCACACCGCGGCGGGGTTGACGGTGGCCACGTCACCGACGAGGCCGACGTCCACTTCCTCGCCGTCCACGGTCGCCGACCGCCGGGTGGCGGTGAGGAGATGGGCGTCCTCGCCGGACATGCCGACCGCGAACGGCCCGTGTTCGTTGATCAGGCCGACGAGCTCCCGGCCGACCTGCCCGACGAGCACCATCCGGACGACGTCCATCGTCTCCGGCGTGGTGACGCGGAAGCCGCCGCGGAACTCGCTGTCGATCCCCAACCGGCCGAGCATCGACGAGATCTGCGGCCCGCCACCGTGGACCACGACGGGGCGGGCACCGGCGTACCGCAGGAACACCATGTCGGCCGCGAACGCCCGCTTGAGGGCGTCGTCGGTCATGGCATGACCGCCGTACTTGACGACGACGACCGCCCCGTTGAACCGCTTGAGCCACGGCAACGCCTCGATGAGGACCCTCGCCTTGCGCTGCGCGGCCTCGATGTCGCGTGCGGAGAGCATCTGATCGTGGGTCGTCGAGCTCACGAGGTGTATGCCGAGTTCTCGTGGACGTAGGCCAACGTGAGGTCGTTCGTGTACACGGTGGCCTCCGCGTTCCCGGCGTGCAGGTCGACGCCGAGCTCCAGGTCGCGACCGGAGATGTCCACCTCGGGTGCGTCCGGGTCCGCGGCACTGTTCTTGCAGACCCGCACGCCGTTGAACGAGACGTCGAGCTGGTCGGGGTCGAAGGTGGCGTCGGTGGTACCGACCGCGGCCAGCACCCGGCCCCAGTACGCGTCGTTGCCGAACAGCGCGCACATCAGCAGGTTGTTCCGGGCGATCGACCGCGCGACCGTGACCGCCTCCTGTTCGGACGCCGCGCCGGTGATCCGGATCGCGATCTCCTTGGAGGCACCTTCGGCGTCACCGATGAGCTGACGGGCGAGGTCCTGACAGGCTTGGGTGACCGCGGCTTCGAGCTCCTCGGCGCTGGGGCGAGTGCCCGACGCGCCGGACGCCAGCAGCAGGACCGTGTCGTTCGTGGACAAGCAGCCGTCGGAGTCGATGCGGTCGAACGTGCGCGCGGTGGCGGCCCGCACCGCGGCGTCCAGGGTGTCGGTGTCCGCCACCGCGTCGGTGGTGAGGACGCAGAGCATCGTGGCCAGTGCCGGCGCGAGCATGCCGGCGCCCTTCGCCATCCCGCCGACGACGAACCCGGCCCCCTGGACCGTGGTGGTCTTCGGGTGCGTGTCGGTGGTCATGATGGCCTTGGCTGCGGCCTCGCCGCCGTCGTCGCTCAGGCTTTCAACAACGTTGTCGACGCCGGGCAGCAGCGCGTCCATCGGCAGACGCTGACCGATCACGCCGGTGGAGCACACCGCAACGTCGGCGGCCCCACAGCCGAGCCGCTCGGCGACGCGCTCCGCGGTGGCATGCGTGTCCTGAAATCCCTGGGGGCCGGTGCAGGCGTTGGCGCCGCCGGAGTTGAGCACGACCGCGGTGAGGCGGCCGGCCTTCAGGACCTGCTGGCTCCAGAGCACCGGCGCGGCCTTGATCCGGTTGGTCGTGAAGACGCCTGCGGCCGCGTCGAGCGGACCTGTGTTGCGGATGAGCGCCACGTCCGGGTCGCCGCTCGGCTTCAGACCGGCCGCGACACCGCCGGCCTGGAATCCCTTCGCGCTGGTGACGCTCACGGTGCTACTCCCGTCATCGGCAGGCCGGTGGTCTCGGGCAGTCCGAGGGCCAGGTTGAGACACTGCACCGCGGCGCCCGCGGTGCCCTTGGTCAGGTTGTCGATCGCGGCGATGACGACGATCCGGTTGGCGTCCTCGTCCAGAGCCACCTGGATCTGGGCGGTGTTCGCGCCGAGGGTCGCCGCCGTGGTGGGCCAGCGACCTTCGGGCAGCAGGCTCACGAAGGGCTCGTCGGCGTAGGCCTTCTCGTAGGTGTCTTTGAGTTGTTCCGCTGTGACCCCCGGCCTGGCCGGAGCCGTACAGGTGGCGAGGATGCCGCGCGGCAGCGGCGCCAGGACCGGGGTGAACGAGACCGTGACCGGCTCACCCGCGGCGGCGCTGAGGTTCTGCACGATCTCCGGCGTGTGGCGGTGGGTGCCGCCGACGCCGTAGGCCGACAGCGAACCCATCACCTCGGCGCCGAGCAGGTGCGGCTTGAGGGACTTACCCGCCCCGGAGGCACCGGAGGCCGCCACCACCGTGGCGTCCGGCATCGCCAGGCCGGCCGCGTAGGCCGGGGCGAGCGCCAGGCTGGCAGCGGTCGGGTAGCAGCCCGGGACGGCGATCCGCTTGGCCTCGCGGAGGTTGTCGCGCGCGTTGGGCAGCTCGGGGAGGCCGTAGGGCCAGGTGCCGGCGTGGTCGGATTGGTACCAGCGCTTCCAGGCGACCGGGTCGGAGAGGCGGAAGTCGGCGCCGCAGTCGATGACGACGGTTTCGGCGGGAAGAGCGTTGGCGATCTCGCCGGAGTGGCCGTGCGGCAGCGCGAGGAAGACGACGTCGTGGCCTTGGAGGACCTCGAGGGTCGTGGGGCTGAGCACGACGTCGGCGAGGGGGGCGAGGTGGGGGTGGTGTTCGCCGACGGTGGTGCCGGCGCTGGAGGCGGCGGTCAGGGCGCCGAGTTCGATGTGGGGGTGGGAGAGGAGGAGGCGGAGGAGTTCTCCACCTGCGTATCCGCTGGCACCAGCTACCGCCGCCCGCACACCCACCACGCCCTCCGATCGTTGCATCTACGTATGAGTATGCACGTCGTCGGATTCCTATGCAACCGCGATCGCGGTCACGGGGTGCGATGAAGCCGCCACTATGTACTCTGTGCTCGACCCCTTCGCGGTCGATCCATAGTCGAGGTGCCCCATGACCGCACATCCTCCACCGGGCAATCAGCACTCACGACCTAAGCGCAAAGTCGCCATTATTGTTCTGTTGACCTTCTGCCTGGTTCTTTCAGTGCCGTGTTGCGGCGGAGCCGCCTACTTCGCATGGCAAGCATGGAAGACCGGAGCCGACTCCCCCGATGCAGCGGTAACCGAATTTTTTCAAGGGCTCAAATACAATGACCTCGACCGTTTTGAGAATAGCCTTTGCAGCGAAGACCGCGCTTCCGCGGACAAGCTATTGACGGGCTTTAACGAAAGTCTCAAAGATAGTGGATTTGAGCTCCAAGGAATAACCTGGGAGCGGCCGTCGATAGTTGAATCCGACAACGCCAGTAAGATTGAATACACCATGACTACATCACGCGACGGACGACGTTACAAGATTCAACGCCTGACGACTATGAAATCAGTTGAAGAACGCGGATGGCGTGTTTGTGATGTGGGCACGCTCGGATTGTGACCTACCGCCGGATCGAACACAGATACTCCCGCTCTGTCAACGGCGACCAAAGCGGGAGTGCTACCTGGGTATAAATTTCCCTACGCTACTACCGAAGCCGGGCGCTCAATCGCGCCTCCGCTACAGCTATAGCGGCGTCGCGGGCGGTGGTGGCTTCTTCGACGGTTAGCGTTCGATCGGGCGCCCGGAACGTCAGCGCGAATGCGAGCGACTTGCGGCCTTCGCCCACCTGCGCCCCGGTATAAACGTCGAACAACCGCAACGACTCCAGCAGCGGCCCCGCACCCTCGGCGAGTGCCTGCTGCACCTCCGCCGACGGTACCGACTCGCCGACGACGAGTGCGACGTCCAACAGCGCCGGAGGGAACGGCGCGATCACCGGCGCGGTCGGCACCACTGCCGCCGGGAACGCGTCCAGATCGAGCTCCATCGCCGCCGTGCGGGCAGGCAGCTCGAGCGCCGCGACGACGCGCGGGTGCAACTCGCCCGCGTGCCCGACCACTCGGCCCTCGACCACTAGCGCAGCGCACCGCCCCGGGTGCCACGGCGCCAGCTCTCCGCGCCGCACGTCCAGCGACACTCCGGCCGCCGCGGCGACGACCCGCGCCGCCTCGACCGCGTCGGCCCAGCCCGCGGCGCGCCCGGGACCCCACCATCCGGCGGGGTCCCGATCACCGGCCAGCACCACGGCCACGTGCCGCGGCTGCGCGGGCACGGCCGCGAACAGCGCCTTGAGCTCCTCGTCGGTCGGCCGCCGGTCGACGCCGAGCCTCGGCGCCGGAGCCGCCCCGCGCTGTGGCTGGAAGACCAGGCCCAGCTCGAACAGCGACACGTCCCGCTGGCCGCGGCCGATGTTGCGCTGAACGGCCTTGAGCAAGCCGGGCAGCAAGCTGGTGCGCATCTCCGGCTCGGTGTCCGACAGGGGGTTCGCCAGCCGGGCCGCGTTTCGGCGCGGATCGTCGGCGTCCAGCCCGAACGCGTCGTGCACCGTGGGCGAGACGAACGGGTAGCTGAGCACCTCGACGAAACCGGCCTCGGCCAGCGCCCGCGCGACCGACCGCCGACGGCGCTGGTCGTCGGTGAGGCCAGAGCTGGACGGCGTGGGCGGCAGCACCGACGGGATGGTGTCGTACCCCTCGAGCCGCGCGACCTCCTCCACCAGGTCGATCGGATCGGTGAGGTCGGGACGCCAGCTCGACGGCAGCACCCAGAGTTCGTCCTCCTCGGCGCTGGTCACCGTGCAGCCGACGTCACGCAGCCGCTTCTCGACCGTGTTCCGCGAGTACTCGACGCCGATGACCCGCGACGCCAGGCCGACCGGCAGCCGGATCGGCTCGGTCGCGACCCGGGCGTCCAGGTCGAGGACGTTCGGATCCGCCACCGCGCCGCCGTACTCCACGAGCAGCCGCACGGCCGCCTCGGCCGCGACCGCGGTCATCTCCGGGTCGACACCGCGCTCGAACCGCTTCGACGCCTCGCTCGGCAGTTTGTGCCGGCGGGCGGTGCGGGCGACCGAGACGGGGTCCCAGTGGGCCGCTTCGATCAGGACGTCCGTGGTGTCGTCGTTGATCTCGGTGGTGGCGCCACCCATGACCGCGGCCAGCCCGATCGGGCCGGTGTCGTCGGTGATCAGCAGGTCTTCCGGGTCGACGGCCCGGTCGGCTCCGTCCAGGGTGGTGACCCGCTCGCCGGGCCGGGCACGCCGAACGACGATCGGGCCGGTGAGCCGCGCCCGGTCGAACGCGTGCATCGGCTGGCCCAGCTCGAGCATCAGATAGTTCGTGACGTCGACCGCGAGCGAGATCGAGCGGACACCGGCGGCCTGCAGCCGCCGCTTCATCCACAGCGGCGAGGGCGCCGCCGGGTTCAAGCCGCGCACCGCGCGGGCGTAGAACCGGTCACAGCCGACCGTGTCCTCCACGACGACCGGATACGGCGGCTCGTCGGTGACGGCCGACACAGTGACCAGCGACGCCGGGTCGCGGAACGGTACGTCCAGCGAGTGGCCGAGTTCCCGCGCCAGCCCGCGCACCGAGAAGCAGTAACCCCGGTCCGGGGTGATCGCCAGCTCGAAGACCACGTCGTCGAGCCCGAGCAGCGGCATCGCGTCGCTGCCGGGGCCCACATCGGTGGGGAGCTCGGCGGCCGAGAACGCGAGGATTCCACTGTGGTCGTCACTGATGCCGAGCTCACGGCCGGAGCAGATCATCCCGTCGGAGACGTGCCCGTAGGCCTTCCGGGCGGCGATCGCGAAATCGCCCGGCAGCACCGCGCCGGGCAGCGCCGCAGCGACGTACTCAGCGGTGGCCACGTTGGGCGCACCGCAGACGATGCCGCGGCTCCCCTCGTCGCCGTTGAGTTCGGGACCGACGTCGACCCGGCAGTACCAGATCGGCTTCTTGAAGCCGGTCAGTTCCTCGGCGCTCAGCACCCGGCCGATCACCAGCGGACCGGACAGCCCTTCGCCCGGCCGGTGCACGGCCTCCACCTCGAGACCGGCGCGGACGAACGCGGTGTCGATCTCCTCGACGGTGCGGCCGCTGAGGTCGAGGTACTCGCCGAGCCAAGACAGCGCGACGCGCATCAGATCTCCATCCCGAAAGCCGTCGAGAACCGGACGTCACCCTCGACCATGTCCCGCATGTCGGTCGCCTCGTGCCGGAACTGCAGGGCACGCTCGATGCCCATTCCGAACGCGAAACCGGTGTAGACGTCCGGGTCGATGCCGCACGCGATCAGCACGCGCGGGTTGACCATGCCGCAGCCGCCCCACTCGATCCACCGCGGACCGCCCTTGGCGTGCGGGAACCAGACGTCGAACTCCGCCGACGGCTCGGTGAAGGGGAAATAGGACGGACGCCAGCGGGTGACCGCCTCCGGGCCGAACATCGCCCGGGAGAAGTGGTCGAGCGTGCCGCGCAGGTGAGCCATCGTGATGCCCTTGTCGATCACGAGGCCCTCGACCTGGCTGAACACCGGGGTGTGCGTCGCGTCGAGCTCGTCGGTGCGGAAGACCCGCCCGGGCGCCGCGATGTAGATCGGGGGTTCCCGCCGATCGAGCATGACCCGGGCCTGCACCGGCGAGGTATGCGTGCGCAACACCAGCCCACCCTCGGGCGGTTCGACGAAGAACGTGTCCATCATGGTGCGTGCCGGGTGGTCCGGCGCGATGTTCAGCGCGTCGAAGTTCAGCCACTCGGCCTCGATCTCGGGGCCCTCGGCGATCTCGTAGCCCATCCCGATGAACAGGTCGCTGACCCGATCCATCAGCGCGGCGATCGGGTGTCGGGCGCCGCGCGGTCGCCGGTCGAACGGCAGCGTCACGTCGACGGTCTCCTCGCGGAGCACCCGCTCGTCACGCTCGGCGACCAACACGGCCTCACGGGCGTCGTAGGTCGCCTGGATCGCCTTCCGGGTCTCGTTCACCCGGCGGCCGGCGTCGGCGCGCGCCTGCGGCGGGAGGGCTCCGAGCTCACGGCGGGCCAGTGAGACCGCGGCGCGGTCGCCGAGGTGGGTGCTCTTCGCGAAGTGCAGCGCGTCCAGGTCGGCGGCGTCAGCGAAGGCTTTCTCGGCGTTCGCGGTGGCTTCGGCGAGCGCATCGGCGCTCAGCAACGCAACCTGCTTGGGGTCGTACACGTCGTTGGGTCCAGACATGCGGTGGGGTTCCGTCCTCGGAGGAGATCACGCGCGGCGGCACTGGCTGCACAGGCCTGCACAGGCGCGCGCGAAGTGACCACGGGCTACTGTCGGGCGGCTCAGCCGCAGCCCGCCGGCGTCGGAGCGATTCAGGCCCTACCGGCGGGCTGACGAAACTCGTGCCGGTGGCGCACCGCTCGCCCCTCCTCGTACCGCGCGACCCGGGTGGTCGTGATTCTCAGAACTTTAGCGGATCGGTCCGACACGATAGCGCTGCCGCTAGGCCGTGCCCGGGGTGCTGCCCACCCCCGGCTGGAGAGGCTCACTGCCCCGCACGGCGCTGCGCGCGGGCGGACGCGTAGAGACACACCGCCGCCGCGGCGGCCAGGTTGAGGCTCTCCGCGCGCCCGTGGATCGGGATCCGCACCCGCGCATCCGCCAGCTCCGCGAGCGACTCCGGCAACCCGCGCGCCTCGTTACCGAACACCCAGGCGGTCGGCTTGCCCAGCGCTCCGGCGTCCGCCAAATCGTCGAGATCGGCCTCGCCGTACCCATCGGCTGCGAGCACCTGCAGACCAGCCTCGCGCAGCGAGGCCACCGCGGCCTCGGCGGGAGCCCCACGCACGACCGGCGGATGGAACAGGCTCCCGGCCGACGCCCGGACACACTTCCCGTTGTACGGGTCGACGCTGCCGTCGGTGAAGACGACGCCGCCTGCGCCGGCCGCGTCCGCGGTGCGCAGCACGGTCCCGGCGTTACCGGGGTCCTGGATCTCGGCGAGCACCGCGACCAGTCGCGGCGCCGCCGCCGAGACCACGGACAGCGGCACGTCGAGGAACGAACACACCGCCACCAGCCCTTGCGGACTCACGGTTTCGGACAGGCCGGCCATGCCCGCCTCGTCCACCGGTATCACCGGCACCCGCGCGGACGCCACCAGCTCCGCGTAGCGCGCCAGCGCGGACGGCGTCCCCAAGAGCAGGGACGGTGCGCCCGGCGCGTCCGGAGCCAGGGCGAGGGCCTCGCGGACCGCCTGCGGCCCCTCGGCCAGGAACCGACGCTCGTCGTCGCGCCGGGGGCGACGCGTCAGGCGCCGCGCAGCAGCGACCCGAGGAGTCCGGCCGCTCGCGAGCGGCGGATCCTCGGGTCGCGATGCCCCGGACGAGCGGGGCCGAGCGGAGGAGCTGGTCAGGCCGCGTCCTCGCGCGGAGCCGACGTGTCCTCGGGGAGCGCGTTCTTCGCCACGGCGACCAGCGCCGCGAACGCGGCGGCGTCGTTGACGGCGAGGTCGGCGAGGACCTTGCGGTCGACCTCGATCTCGGCGAGGCGGAGACCCTGAACGAAGCGGTTGTAGGTCAGGCCGTTGGCCCGGGCCGCAGCGTTGATACGGGTGATCCACAGCTGCCGGAAGTCACCCTTGCGCGCCTTGCGGTCGCGGTAGGAGTAGGTCGCGGAGTGGAGGAGCTGCTCCTTGGCCTTGCGGTAGAGCCGCGAGCGCTGGCCGCGGTAACCCTTCGCGGCCTCGAGGGTGGTCCGGCGCTTCTTCTGGGCATTGACCGCCCGCTTCACGCGTGCCACGGGTACACCTGTCCTTCTTGCGGTCGTCGTCCGGGCCCCGGTTTCGGGCGGCGACGATCAGTGGTCATCGGGAAAGTACTGCGAGCCTGCGGGCGAGTCAGATACCGAGCAGGCGCTTGATGCGCTTGGTCTCGGTCGGCGCGAAGTCGGTCGTGCCGTCCAGCCGCCGGGTCCGGGTGCTGGACTTGTGCTCCAGCAGGTGACGGCGGTTCGCCTTCTGGCGACGCAGCTTGCCGGTACCGGTCAGCTTCACGCGCTTGGCGGTGCCCTTGTGGGTCTTGTTCTTCGGCATCAGTTTCCCTTATTCGTGTACGTGCTCCAGGCGTACCGGGGCGCGGCGCCCGACCTCCGGGTGCCGCGCCGCCCGTTACGCGTCAGACGTCCGCGGGGGCGTCTGTCTCTGCCTCTTCCCCCGAGCCACGCTGGCCGGCGGTCTTCAAAGCTCGGTGCGGGGCCATCACCATGATCATGTTGCGGCCGTCCTGGCGGGGCGACGACTCGACGAAGCCGAGTTCGGTCACCTCGTCGGCGAGCCGCTTCAGGAGCCGGAAACCCAGCTCGGGACGACTCTGCTCACGGCCACGGAACATGATCGTGATCTTGACCTTGTCGCCGGCCTTGAGGAAGCGCACGACGTGACCCTTCTTGGTCTCGTAGTCGTGCGGGTCGATCTTCGGCCGAAGCTTCATTTCCTTGATCACGGTGAGGCTCTGGTTACGCCGCGCCTCCCGTGCTTTCTGCGCGCTCTCGTACTTGAACTTGCCGTAGTCCATGAGCTTGCAGACGGGCGGTCGCGCGGTCGGCGCGACCTCGACCAGATCCAAGTCGGTGTCCTGGGCGAGGCGCAGGGCCTCGGCAACCGGAACGATGCCGACCTGCTCCCCTTCCGGACCGACGAGACGTACCTCGCGGGCACGGATCTGATCGTTCACACGCAGCTCTACGCTGATGGGACCTCCTCGGACGTACTTCTAGTCTGTGACCATGCCCGGTGGAGCCCCACAGCACGAAAGGCCCCAGCGCACGCTGGGGCCCACTCGACCGGTCGACGACGTGCGTTAACACGTCGCTCCGGCGGCTGCTGCCGCCGGAGACCGGACCCTGCCGCCTCTCGGCTGCTCGGGTGGGAGCGGGGCTCCTCTTGGCTGCCACCCGCTGCGCGGACGGCTGGTCGTTCTGCCAGGGTACCAGGCATGACCGCACAACACCCAACGAGCGAATCCCATTCCGCCGCGGAGGACGCTCTCGACGCCGACGTCCGCGATCTCGCCGAAATTCCCTCGGTCGAGGTGATCAGCCGCGCTGCCGTGATGCTGATGAGCGCCGCCGCGGAGCGGCTCGGCCTCGCGTCCGACGATCCGGACACCTCGCCCCACCGCGACCTCGACGAGGCCCGCCGCCTGATCACGGCCCTCGCCGGCCTCGTCACCTCCTCCGTCGAGTACCTCGGCGCCCACGCCGCGCCGCTGCGCGACGGCCTGTCCAGCCTGCAGCGCGCGTTCCGCGAGTCGTCGGTCATCCCCGACCCGCCCGGGCAGGGCCCGGGCGAGAAGCTGACCGGCCCGGTGTACTGAGAACACCAGGGCGACGCTCCGCGGCGCAGCGCCGTTCCTCACTGGTGTATCGGCTGAGGACTCTCGCGAGCCATGCTGTCGAACCCTCACGGAGGAGGACTACTGGTGCGCAGCGTGACCTACTCGATGGCCATCTCACTCGACGGCTACATCGTCGGGCCGGACGGCGGCTTCGACTGGACGGTGCCCGACGAGAAGGTGTTCCGCTTCTCGATCGAGGAGAATCGAGAAGTCGGCGTCTACCTGTTGGGACGACGACTGTACGAGGCGATGCTGTACTGGGAGACCGCCGACCAGGATCCGTCGCTCGACGACGCGAAGCTCGAGTGGGCCGCGCTGTGGAAGCCGCTCCCGAAGGTGGTGTTCTCCACCACGCTCTCGACGGTGCAGGGCGCTGCCCGCCTGGCTTCCGGCAGCCTGGCCGAGGAGATCGAGCGATTGCGAGCCGAGCCGGGAGAAAGCGACATCGCGATCGGCGGCGCGACTCTCGCCGCCGAGGCGGCCGCCTTGGATCTGATCGACGAGTACCGCGCGCGGGTCTACCCGGTGCTGGTCGGCGGTGGCACTCCGTTCTTTCCCCAGCACGAGCGTCAGGTGGATCTCGAACCCGTCGAGACCCGCAGGCTCAGCTCGAGAGTCGTCTACCTCCGCTACCGCGTGCTGCGCTAGCCGGCCGATTCGACGCGGGACCGAGAACCTGCCGCCGTCACTTGCAGGTTCTCGGTAGCGGTGGTCAATCGCTCAGCTCGGCTGTCCGGCAGCGTCGTCACGATCGTTCTGGAGAGCAGGTCGGACGGCGAAGTACCGTGTCGGACACGATGAACACGTCGGTGCCGTCTGCAGCAGACACGCCGTCCAGCGCCGTGGACACCTGCACCAGCGGCGCGGCGCCGGTGGGCTCCTGCGGGAGGAGTCCAGGACAGTCACCCGGACGGTGGCCGTATCGGGCCTTGCCGCTCGGGATTCACTGGCTGTGCCGAATATCGGTGTCTTGTCGACAAGGTCCCACTCCCGGCCCGCGGCGTCGGTGAACCGAACCCGCAGCCATCCCGGAAGCTGCTGGAGTCCTCGCCGACGACATCGCAGATCAGCAGCGTCTGGTCACCCTGGCGCAGCCGGAAGCCCAGCCGCAGGTCGACTCCCAGACACGCCACCGCAGCGGACAGATCGTCGCGCACGAACAGCTGGTAGTGATAGGGACGGTCGTCGAGATCCACTGCGCCGATCCGGATCAGTTGGTCGCCCTGCGCACGCAGCGCCGTTACCGCCGCATCGAACCCTGACGTCGGCACGCCTTTTCGCGCCATGAGTCTCTCGCGACGGGCATAGAGTGCCGCGCCATGCGCGGCCGGAAAACCGTGCTCCGCGACCCAGAAGTGGGCGCCGGCCAGCAACGCGTCCCGACATGCGGTGAAGGCACCCCCGCCGGCCTCCGACAGCAACTGGGCAAGCCGAGCCCGATCCACCCCCGAAACCTATCGAAGTGGAAACACGGTAGGGCCACGAAGGGACCAGCTCGATCAGAATCTGATCACCGACGCGGGAACCTACCTCACTGGCGGGTGCCGAGCGGGGCGCCGCGGGCCGCCATGAACGACACCGGATTCACCGCGTCACCGTTCACCCGCGTCTCGAAGTGCAGGTGGGGACCGGAGGAGTTGCCAGAGGAACCGATCCGTCCGAGCGGCTGCCCGGCGACGACCGTCTGGCCGACGGTGACCAGCGGACGCGACACCATGTGGCAGTAGCGGGTGGTGAGCCCGGTGGTGTGCGCGATATCGACGTACCAGCCGCACCCCTTGACCGATGGGCTGCCGTCGACGTCGCAGTTGCCCGTGGAGGCATTGCACTTCGACGTGACGACGATGCCGCCGCTCGCCGCCCGGATCACCGCGTACCGCGGGGCGATGATGTCCACCCCGGCGTGGCCGGGCCGGTCCGGCGTCCGGAAGCCGCTTCCCACCTGGCCGAGCGCGGGCACCGTCCAGCCGGCTCCGGTGACCTGACCCGGCGCCGCACAGCGGATCGGATCTCCCGCGGTCGCCACGACACCGTTCGCCGCGCCCTTGGTGATGCGGTTGACCAGCAGCGTCGCGAACGCCTCCCAGCGGGCGTACCGCTCGGGGAAGGCCGAGATCTGGACCTGCTGCGCAACGTCGGCCAGCCGACGCGCGTTCCAGTTCGGCATCCGCAGTAGCTTCTCGTAGAACTTGGCGGACGCGTACTGCGGGTCGGTCAGCCGCTGGACCGGCGTCCGGCGGTCGTTGGCGTTGACCGGGGCGTCACCCCAGCCGCTGCTCGGACGCTGCTGGAACAGGCCGACCGAGTCGTGGTCGGTGGCCACCGTGTAGTTGTGGAGCAGGCTCTCCTGGAGTGCGGTGGCGAGTGCGATGACCCATCCGCGCGGTGGCACCTGCATCTTCTGACCGACGCCGATGATCGTGGCGGCGTTCTGCAGCTGATCGGCGGCGAGCCCGTCGATCTTGACCTTGTCGTCGACGGTGAAGCCGAGCGAGCCGCACCCTTCCTGAGCGTTCTCGGCCGAGTCACGCATGCTCTGCACGACCGAGTTGAACACCATCGGGGTGAAACCCAGGCAGAGCAGCGCACTGACCGCCAGCAACGCGATGCCGACCACGACGAACTTGCGGACGCGGTTCGGGCTGCCGTCGGTGTCCGGCGGCGCGCCGGCGGCGTCGGGGCGGAGGTCGAGAGCCATCGGGCTGCCTCATTCCCCCAGGTCGATCGTCGCCACCCGCCAGCCGTCCGCGGTGAGGACGCACAGCGTGGTCGCGGGGCCGGCGTTGGTCGGCACCACCACCCGGGCGCTCGTCTCGCTCAGGACGGTTGCGGTGGGCTCGCCGGTCACCGATGTGGCGGGGTTCGTCGTCGGGTCGACCTCGCGCAGCTGTGCCGCGAGATCGGGCAGAGCGTGTCGGGACAGTCCCGCGAACCACTGCTCCTGCGAGCGGCCGTCGGTCGGCTGGAGCCAAGCGCGCACGAACGCGTCACCAGCCTCGATCGCGGCCGAAGGCGCCACCTCGGCGGATGGCGACGGGCCGGTGTAAACGCTGTCGTTGCCCTCGGTGGACGACACCGTCCGGGACGGCTCCGGCGCTGGGACCGCGTCGGTCGTCCCGTCCGGGGTCGCCGAGCCGAACAGCCGCGCGAGCAGGACGACCCCGGCGACGAGCACGGCCAGCACTAGCGCGGACAGAATCCGGTAACCAGGCCGGCGCAGGTAGATGCCCGCCGGCAGCCGCGCCATCGTCGCACTCCTCTCGCTGCCCGGGCCTACTCAGGACGACTGCCCGCGGCGGCGTCCGCGCTCTCCCGCGGCGACGGGCGGGACTCCGGGCGGATGTCGGGCTCGACGGTCCGGTAGCCGCTGTCCGGGCGATAGACGACGAAGCGCTCGTCGGACTCGACCGGGATCGTCTCCCCGCCGGTGCGTACCGGGTACGACGGGTCGCGGTAGTCCAGGCCAGCGCCGTTCTCGGGACGCGCCGGGCCCGCGGCGACCCGCATCGGCGGGCGGGAGCCGGCCGGCGTGACGACGTCGTCGTCCGTCGTGCCCGGCCCGGTGCCGCCCGGATAGGAGCCGTGGCCGGCCCGGGACCCGCTGGTCTCGGGGCGGCTCACGGCGCCCGCGAGGACCACCGGCGATTCGTCCGCGAGCCGGCCGGCGCGGGTCGCCGTTCTCGTACCGGCCGTGGACGTGTCGGCCTCGACCGGCGAGTCCCCGGTGCGCACGAACGTGCGGTCGCGGCTCCACGTCTCGGGGCGCGCGTCGCTCCGCCGCTCGTCCATCTCGTCGGCGGCGCGGCTGCCGACGAGGGTGCCTGCGGCGACCAGGCCCGCCTGCCGGGCGTCGCCGAACGCGCGGCGACGCACGGCGCCGAGACCGCCGACGAGGTCGTTGAAGGGGTTGCCGCCGGCGAGGGAGGTGAGCCGGCGGAAGGGACGGAGCAGTAACCACATGACGAGGCCAGTGAGGAAGATCAGGAGGATCTGCTGCCATCCGGCGAGCGAGGCGGTGCTGGTTATCAGTTCGAGGGCGAGCAGGTAGACGCTTGCGCCGACGCCGAAGATGATGCAGTTCAGAATCGCTGCCACCACGGTCCGGAATAGCCCACGTAGAGGGCCGGATGCTGGGCGGAGGATTCCGACCACCGCGATTGCCGGAAGGAACGCCACGGCGAGGCGGATAATCAGGAAGGCAATAATGATAAGAATCGACGCCATCAAGTCGAATGGCGCTACCACCAACGCTGCCACCAGGGCAGTTAGAGCCGATCCAATTCGGGCAGTACCTTGCTTACCCGTTAGGTACTCGTAAGCGTCCGGATCTTCCTGTTTGATAGCAGCAGCAGTTTCTTTCCAGTCCTCCTGCTTCTGCTTCACCAAATCGTCGCGACGTTTCGGGTCGGAACGAATGATCTCAGCTTCCTCCCAGCTAAACGCGGAAGCTGAATATAGCTTTTCGCCGTATTTCTTTGCCGTGGCACTGTCGGCCGATCCGAGCTCACCAGCAAGCCATTGGTTGAAAAGAACAACATCGGTGACAACGCCGCTCGCTTTTCGCTCCGGCGGGCTTTCGTCCTGACAGCGGACTGCGCCGCATTGCCGATCCTCGCCAGGATGGAGGGCACTGTTCACAGCCCCAAGCGATCCGGTCAACGCGCTATCTGCCACATGCGCCGCGCGCATTGGCCAAGCCGCAACAGCAGTAGTAATTATCATCACCAGCAGCGCCCAGCCAGCGATGCTCGCAGCATCCGACAGGTCGCCCCGTCGGGCACTCCATAGCAGCCAAGCTCCAACAATCACCACTGTCACGATGCCCAGTACGGTGAATATCCGCTCATATAGGGCGGAACTCGCGGTGCCCACAAGGTCGTCGGTCCAACCCCACATGGACCCGGGATCGTATGCGTGCTCCCGCACCGTATTGGTCAGACCAACGGTAAATACCGAAACCGCCAGCACCATATTCGCAACGCTCGTATTGACGAGCGCGTCAGGTGCTACCGCACCGTCGGGTCCGCATCCCAGATCATATGTGTGATACTGCAACGCCGCATAGCCGTAGTCCTCGTAAAGCGATGCTTCAACCGCTTGCTCATTTGCCGAGTTTGATTTCGGCGCGGTGAGGAAGAAGCTCCCGGCGCCGGTGTCGGGCATGGCGGGGGTGGGCGGGTCTAGACAATCAACCACGTCGCTATTCGGCAAACACGCCGCCGGGTCCGACGGGCCGCAGGCGGCGTGGGCCGGCCGCACGCTCGGCGACGCGAAAAGCGTCGCCACCGCTACCACCATCACCGTCAAGAACCACGCCGCCATCCGTCCCGCCGACGCACGGCGGACGCCGACGGCGCCAACCGGCTCCCCCGCCGACAATGACCCCGCGGCGGACGGATCCGCGGCGAAGAACTTCCCGGCGGACGGTTCCGCCGAGAACGGCGCCGACGAAGACGGCACCACCGAACGCGAGGCCCTCGAACGCCGGGCCGACGGAGGCAGGGTCACCGGGCATCACCCTTCTGGCCGGCGATCCGGCCCACATCGCCGAGCGGATCGGCGGTGGTGTCAAGGTGTTCGAGCAGGCCGGACACGTAGGCCAGGTCTGCCCGGAATTTCTGGACCCGGCCGTCTACGTCACGCATGACGAATTCCCGGTAGCCGAGCCGCTGGTCGTTCTGAGTATCTGCAACCGACAACTGCGCGAGCGTGTTCTCGTACCCGATCCCGCGCTGCACACCAAGCATACGAAGCGCCTGAGCGGCGATCTCCGGATCCTCGGCGATTCGTCCCACGAAAACGGTGGAAACGAGGTTCTGCACGTCCAATCCCAGGATGTCCACCGGGTTCTGGCTGGCTGCCAGCGCCGCGATGTTCCACTTCCGGGAGTCCCGGGCCAGCCGCGTGAAGAGCGCCCGACCCGATCCCCACCCGGCGAGGAAGTGCGTCTCGTCCAGGGCCACCAGCTTCCGCTCGTTCATCGCCTTGCCGTACGCCCGACGGGTGGTGAACGCGGTGGCCAGGTGCAGCATTGGCAGCGCCATGCGCTCCTCGAGCTGCCAGAACTCCCGGTCGATCGAGAGGTCGGGCAGCGCGAGCCCCGCCATCGTGATGATGGTGAGCACCGCTTCGTCCTGCCCCACCGAGGCGTTGGACCGCCCGAAGAACAGCCGCGACAGCGGCATGTCCCGGACGTCCCCCAGTGTCTCGGCGAGCTCGGCACCCTCCTCGCCGAAGGTGGCGACGGTGGCGACGAGGTCGTCGAGGGTCGCGTACTCCTCCGGCTCGACCTGCCGCGCGGCTCGCTGGAGCAGGATCGGGGACGACCGCTCGCGCTGGATCTGCGGCGGCAGCAGCATCATGCAGATGTCGGTGGCGAGCGCCTTCCGCTCGGCCCGGGCTGCGGCCACCGCCGAGTTGAACTCCGCCACCCCCGCGTCGCCGGCCGGGTAGTGCTCGCGCCGCGGCGTCGGGATGAGGCCGTACGGTGCCAGCGTCCCGGGCTCGCCGCGGGTGAGGTTGTAGACCTTGCTGTACGGCGCGAGCTCCGGCATCGTCGCCAGTCGCGCCAGCGGACCGGACGGGTCGAGGATCGTGCACTGCACACCGCGTCGTGCGGCGAGGTACGCGATACCGCCCATCAGCGTCGACTTACCACCGCCTGGCTCCGCGACGAACACCGTCAGACCGGAGCGCTCCCGCACCTCGGTCGCGTAGTGCGGGTCCCACATCACCGGACGATGGCTGGTGCCGCACGTCTCGCCGATGATCGGGCCGCGCCTGTCACCAATCGCGGCCGCGGCCTGCGGAATGGCGGCCGCGAAGTACTTCGCCGGCATCCGCCGCAGGTAGCCGGTGTTGGCGACCGGCTGCCCCGGGATGAACTCGTCGAGCAGCCGGAGCTGGTCCCGCGGGTGCTGCAGCGCGATCCGCATGCTGCGGTAGTGGTCGGTCAGCGCCCGGACCCGCTTGAGGCACTCTTCCTCGGTCCGGCCGGCGACCGCGATCCGGTGCCACCCGTGGATCCGGGCGGCGTCCAGGTCGAGGCCGGTCGACATCTCGTCGGAGATGTCCAGCGCCCGCTGCGCCAGCCGCTCCAGCTCGGGCGGAGCGTCCATCTCGTGCTCGTGGTAGTCCCGCTGCTGCGACCGGATCGTCAGCAGCTTGTGCTCCAGGCTCCGCAGTGCGTCGCCCTGGCCGAGCACGTCGACGCGGCTGGAGAGTTCCATCGGCCACGGCAGCTGCTCGTGGAAGTGGAGCCAGGGCTCGTGGCGCTCCGGGATCATGAGTTCTTCCATGCGCCCGAACGTCAGCACCGCGACGTGTCGCTCGACGTGCTCGTCACCGATCCGGGACAGCAGCTTGACCGTGCTGCCGTACGGGCTCCGGTAACGCATCGTGTGCTCGGTGAACGCGAGCAGGTCACCGGTCTCCCAGCCACCGGCCTCGGCGGGCGAGAGCGCGGGCGGCGGCGGCATGCACAGCGCGACCGACCGGTGGATCAGCCACTCGACCTGCTTGGCCGTCGCCGGTCGGGCCTGCATGCCGAACGCACCGAGAACCTCGTCGAACCGCCCGACCAGCTGCTCCAGGCGGGCCCGCTCGGCATTGCCGGAGCCGCGGCGGCGCAGCGCGTTGAGCGTCTCGATCATTTGCTCGCGCATCGTCCGGCGTTGGAACACGACACCGAGGTACACCTCGCCCTCGGCGAGGCTGGTGGCGTGCAGCCGACGCTGACCGGCCTCCAGGTGGTCCGACCAGCTCGGTGCGCCGTGCACGTCGGGCACCGGGTGCGGCGTGAGCGCGGCCATCCGGCGCGCCCAGCCGACCGCGGGGTACGGCCGGTTGGTGCGGCGCAGGTGCAGCCGGTACCCGGCGAGGGCGGCGTACTGCGCCGCGATCCCGAGCAGGATCGACGTCCGCTCCTTGTCGGCCCGGAACGCCCACTGGATGTCGGGCAGGTGGTACCAGGCGGTGACGTCGTTGCGGGTGAACGTCAGATGCCCGGCGATCTCGCGCAGCTCGAGCTCGTGGACAGCCTGCCGGTCCTTCCGCTGCTTGGGCGGCCGGCTCTTCACCCGCCGGGACTGACGTTTCTTCTGCGGACGCTCGGCGCGCTTGCGCCGTGGCTCCTCCGGCTCGTCGGGCTCGGCAGGGTCCAGCGCCGGGTACCGGTCGGGAGCGGGCACGTAGAGCGGCGCCGGCGGCCCGGACTGGGGCGGCGCGGACGCTGGCATACCGGTCACCGGACGGTTCGCGACGCGTGACGGCGGCGCCACCGCGACCGCGGCCGGATGGGTGGGCAGCGTCGTCGGCGGTGCCGCGTTCAGCGGAGCGGCGTTCAGCGGGTGCTGCACCGGCCACGGCGCCGGAGTGGTGCCGTCCGGCCCGACCGCGCCGGAGACCGGACGTCCGACCGCCCCGGACACCGGACGTGTGACCGGTCCGGACACCGGACGGGACGCCGGTCCGGACACCGGCGGTACCGGCCCGGAGACCGGGCGTCCGGACGGGCCGCCCGGACCAACACGGCCGCCCGGCCCAGGACCACCGGGCCCGCCAGGGCCACCCGGACCGCCAGGGCCACCGGGGCGCGGCACGTTCGCCGGTGGCGGATAGCCGCCCGGACGAGGACCGCCGGTCCGCGGCGGTGCGGAGCCGGGCGGAGGCGCACCGGGGCCACCGTTCCAGCCGTTGGGGGGTGCCGACGCCGGGCGACCGCCCGGGTTCGGTCCCCAGCCGTTCGGGCCCGGCTGGCCCGGGGGCGGGCCCTGCGGACGACGGCCCTGAGGGGCCGGACCACCGGTGGTCGGCGCCTGCCCCGGGTATCCCTGCGGCGGGCCCGGCTGGCTTCCGGCGGGCGGCGGGCCGGGACGCTGCCCCGGCCCGACGTTCGGCGGAAGCACCGGATGCGCCCCCGACTGCTGGGCCACGCCCGGCGGGACCGCTCCGGGCGGCAGGACACGATGTGCGCCGGACTGCTGGTCGACGCCTGGCGGCATCGCACCCGGCGGAAGCACCGGATGTGCGCCGGACTGCTGCGCCACGCCCGGCGGAAGCACCGGGTGCGCCCCGGACCGCTGGGCGACGCCCGGCGGTAGGACAGGGTGCGCCCCGGACTGCTGCGCGACACCCGGCGGCACCGCACCCGGCGGAAGGATCCGATGTGCCCCGGACGGCTGGGCGACCCCCGGATGCTGGCCGGCGTTCGGCGGAAGGACCGGGTAGGCCCCGGACGGCTGGTTGATCACTCCGTGGGTGCCGGAGGGCTGGTTCACCGCGGGGTTGCCCTGACCGGCGGACGGCTGACCGTAGTTGGGCCGTGCGCCCGGCGGCATGATCCGCGGCGGGAACGGGCCGGGACGCGCGGGCGGCCCGGACTGGGGCCCACCCTGCTGCGGCGCACCACTCTGCGGCACCCCCGACTGGGGCACGCCGCTCTGCGGTGCTCCCTGCTGCGGACCACTCTGCTGCGGCGCCCCGGGTGGCGGCCCGCCGTTCGGCCCCGCTCCGTTCGGTGGCGCGACGAACTGCGGCCCCGCGGACGGACCCCCAGCGGACGGACCACCGGCGGACGGACCACCGGCGGACGGACCGCCAGCAGGCGGCATCGCTCCGGACGGACCCCCTCCGGACGGACCGCCAGCGGACGGCGCTCCCGCCGCCTGGCGAGCGCCCGCGTGATGAGCTCCCGCCGGATCACTCGGCGCGGGCGGCTGCGGAGGCCCACTGGACGGAATCGACTGCCCCTGCGGCGGCGGCCCGGACGGTGCCGGCCCGAACGACGCCGGGCCGGACGGTGGGGGCCCGGGCGGCCCGGCCACTGCAGGACGCCCCGGCACTCCGGCGGGCCGGAACACCGGGAAGCCCGATCGAGCACCCGCGCCGGCCGGCACACTCTCCCGCTCCGTGACCTCAGCGGCGCTCGCGCGGTCGGCCACGGCCGCGTCGGTGCCGGCCGCATCGGTGCCGGCCGCATCGGTGCCGGCCGCATCGGTGCCGGCCGCATCGGTGCCGGCCGCAGTGGACCCGACCGCATCGGTTGCGGACGCATCGGTTCCGCCCACATCAGATCCGGCGGCCCCGGTCGCCGGCTTCTCGCCGCCCGGTGACCCCGAACCCGGTGACCCCGAACCCGACGAAGGAGCTCCGGACGTCACGGCAGCCTCCGCCGACGTCTCGGGCGCCTCGTCAGCGCTGGTCTCTGTGGCCCGGGTCTTCGCCGCGTCGGCGTCCCCCCGGGCATGGCGTCCGCTCATCGAATGGTCTCCCGAACGACGATCCTGGACCGGGCCCGTCCACCGCGTTCCTCGGCGGAGCGGTCCCGCCGCCAGTCCGTGGCCGCGGTGCGGAGCACCGCGCGGACCGGGCGGTCAGGGCTGACCTGGCGCAGGATCAAAGAGGTCAGGACGATCGACAGGGCGATCTCGATCGCGGGGAAGAGCTCGACGTCTTGGGTCACGGCCCATCGGCCGAAGATCAGGACAGCTAGCACGACAGCGAACAGCGGATACGCCACATAGGGCAGGTGCACCGGTAGCGTGAAGCCCTTCGGACCCAGGAAGAGCAGCTTCGCGCGGTAGATGTCGTCGTCGGGGCGCAGCCGCATCGGGTTCAGCCTCCGAGCGCCAGCCGGGCGATGCTCTCACCGAACGCGAAGAGCAGCCCCGCGCCAGCGATGAACACGATGCCCAACACGGCGATGCCGCCGGTGGTCAGCGCCGCCGACCACTGGCCCTTACCTGATCTGCTCAGGATGATTACTCCGACGACCGCCAGCAGGATCGGCACGATCTTCGCCACGATGAAGCCGACGATCCCGTCGGTGTTCAACGTGGTGCCGCCCGGGTCAGCCGCGGCGAGAATCCCGTCAGGAATCCCTGCGGTCGCCTGGATCACGTGGGTCAGCATCTGTACCTCCCGCATTGGTACGCCGACTCCTCGGCCCTTTACACGGCCACGGACACTACTGGGTTCCCGCATCCGTCGATCGGCATGCCGACGTACCACCACCTCTCTGGTGACGCTAAGACACGCTACCGCTACGTCGGGGGAACCGGTAATAACGGCGTTCACCGGTTGGGACCGCCAATCTCCGCTCTCCGGACGGCCGCCGGTCCCCGATACGGACGATCGGACCTGCCAGGAACGCAATTTCGCGGCCCCCGATCGGCGTCCGGTTACGGTGGCGGGTTTCGGCTACGGAGGGTGTTACCCGCTACCCTGATTTTCGCGGCGCGGCGCCCCCGGCAGCGCCGGATTCCACTGCTTCCTCGCGGCCCCCCGCACGTCGGCGCCCGCGAGGCACCGAGTGTCCGCGGAGGGACCGGTGAACAGGACGTCGCTGGTCGCAGCCGTCGCACTCGGCTTGGGACTACTGCTGGCCTGCGGTGGCTCGGTGGTGCTCGCACACGCCCGAGCCGCGGTGCGCGCCGACCACCCGCGACGCGGGTCGATCACCCAGTACCCGGCCGCGCTCTCGGCGCTGATGGGCTTCCTGCTCACCAGCGTGGCCGGCGCGGTGCTCTGCTGGCGGCTGGCTCCCGGCGGGGGCACCACCGCCGCCCTGGTCGCGATCGTCGCCGGCGTCATCCTGTTCGCACTCGTCGGCGCGCTGTTCGCTCGCGTCGCGGACCGGGTCGAGGAGCGTCGGCTCCGGCAGGTACCGCACGAAGTGCATCGTCCGATCTCGGCGCCGCCCCGGCGCACGGCCCTGACCGCGGCCCCGGCCGCCCGCGCCGCGAACGGCTCCTCCGCCGAACGCCGCGCGATCGGTCCCGCTGACCGCCTGGCGCTCAGCGCCGCGAACTCCCCGGCCGCGCCGCGGGGCTCCGGCGCCCGCCCGCTGCTCGGCTCTGCCGAGCACCCGGCGATCGGCCCGGCCGAGGGCCGGCCCTCCCGCTCCATCGAGCCCGCTCCCGACGTGGAGCCGGGCCCGATTCCCCGGCCGCGTCCGCCGTCCGACCCGCCACCGTTCGGCTACTCGACGCCGCTGGTCCCGGTGCCCCCGCGGGTGCCCTCGGCCGACGCAGGCGGGACCGAGCGGCCGGACGGCACCGGCGGAAGCGCTAGTGAGGATCCGGCCACACCGGACGACGCCCCGGAGCCCGCGCCGACCGCGGAAGCCACTGTGGAAGCCACCCCGGCCGCCGCGGAGCCGGACCTGGTTCCCGGCTGGATGTACCACGACGAGGCCGACAGCTGGTTCCTGGTGGTCGGGACGCCCGGTGGCACACCGGCCCTGTTAGGACTGCCCGCGTTCGCGCTCGTCGCTCCGGGCGGGCCGGGTGCGCCGGTCGGTACGCTGATGCGGGCCGGCGCCGCCGAGCTCACGGTCGTGCCCGAGCAGTTCCCGATCTCCGGCACCTCGCTGATCGGGGGGGACGATGTCCGCGACGGGGGCGAGGTCAGCGACGTCGTCGCGGATACACCCAGTAATCCATCGGCGAGCCCGACTAACAGCCCATCTGATCCCGGCAAGGGAGAAGCCGGTTGAGTAGGACGCTGTCTCACCATTCGGACGCACCGTGGCGTTCACTCTCCGGTGACCAGCATGGACTGGATGAGAATGAGTGAATCCGGGGGTGCAGGCGCGCGCTGCCTCGTCATCCGACACAATGACGCAAGGGGTCACCGAGCCACAGCATCGTGTTAGATTCTAACTGTTGGTATATGTGCTGTGACTCTGTGACTAGCAGTGCGCGTGGGCGCCAACCCCGCTGCGAGGAGGCGTGACATGAAGAAGTTCCTCAAATGGGGAGCGGTTGCTCTGCTGGTGTTCTTCGTGGTGACCCAACCCGCGGACGCCGCCGGCGTGGTCCGTTCCATGACCAACGGCCTGGTGAACATCGCCAGCGGCATGAGCGCGTTCGTCACCAACCTGGCATAACGCACCGTCACACACGCCGCCCGGCCGCGCGCCCTCACAGGCTCGCAGCCGAGCGGCGTCAGTGACTCCCGGTCGTGCGCCGCGAACGACCCGCGCGGCGCCTCCGGGTCCGAGCCAGGCTCCCCGCGCGGGCACGGCTCACTCCGGGGGTGGCTCCTTGCCCTCCCACGCCGCGGCGTGCAGTTGCCGGAGGCCCCGGACGGCGTCGAGCGCGAGCTGCTTGTCGGCTGCCTGCACGGCCAGCACCGACACCAGCTCGTCGTCGAGCAGTTCGATCGCCGCCCACGGCGAGTGCCGGTCGAATCGCACCGCGCGGACGAGCGTCCACGGCACGGTGACCCCGCCGATCACGTTGCGGACCGCCACCTGGTGCGCGTCGGCGACCACGCGGGGCCGGGTCAGCGAGAGCACTCCCCCGGCCAGCAGGAGCCCGAGGAATACCATCGCGATCTGGTCACCCACCCCGAACGGGGCGCCGACGTCCGGGTCTTCGGTCGTGGCCGGCCGCCCGAGCAGCACCGCGATGACGCCGAAGAGCACGACGATCGCGACCGCCAGGATCCAGCAGACGATCGTCAGCCGGTGCGGGCGCGCCCGCACGACGTCCGGCGTCTCCGCGTCCACCACGTCGGCTCCCCGCTCCGGTCCAGTCACAGCCGGCAGGCGTGGATCGACGTGACCAGGATGGCTCGCGCACCGAGGTCGTAGAGCGCGTCCATGATCCGGTTCGTGTCCTCCTTGGGCACCATGGCCTGCACCGCGACCCAGCCGTCCTTGTGCAGCGGAGAGATCGTCGGGCCCTCGATGCCCGGGGTGATCGCCACCGCGTCGTCCAGGCGGGCCAGCTCGACGTCGTAGGCGAGCATCACGTACCGGGCGGCCACCAGCACGCCGTTCAAGCGACGGGTGAGCTGGTCGACGCGGTGGTCGGCGCCGGACTCGGTCTGGCCCTTGCCCCGGATCACCACCGCCTCGGAGCGCAGGATCGGCTCGGCGACGATCTCCAGACCCTGCTGGCGCAGCGTCGCCCCGGTCTCGACGACGTCCGCGATGACGTCGGCGACGCCGAGCCGGATGGCGGTCTCGACGGCGCCGTCCAGCCGAATCACCTCAGCGGCGACGCCGTGCTCGGCCAGGTGCGTCCGGACCAGGCCGGCGTACGAGGTGGCGATCCGGCGGCCGGCCAGGTCGGTGATCGACTCGACGGTGCCCGGCCGGGCGGCGAAGCGGAACGTGGACCGACCGAAGCCGAGCGCGAGCATCTCGTCGGCGTCGGCGCCCGAGTCGAGCAGCAGATCCCGACCGGTGACCCCGAGGTCGAGGTCGCCGGAGCCCACGTACACCGCGATGTCGCGGGGGCGCAGGTAGAAGAACTCGACCTCGTTCTCGGCGTCGGTGAGCACGAGCTCTTTGGGATCGCGGCGCTGACGGTAGCCAGCCTCGGCGAGCATTGCGGTGGCTCGCTCGGAGAGCGAGCCCTTGTTGGGGACGGCGATGCGCAGCATGCCGGAGACCTTCCGGTGAAGGGCGGGCAGGTGGGGGGTGCAGGGCGGGAGGGCTACAGGTGGGAGTAGACGTCCTCGAGGCTCAGGCCACGGGCGAGCATGAGGACCTGCAGGTGGTAGAGCAGCTGCGAGATCTCTTCGGCGGTCCGCTCCGCGGACTCGTGCTCGGCGGCCATCCACACCTCGGCCGCTTCCTCGACGACCTTTTTACCCACGGTATGGACGCCAGCCCGCACCGCCTCCACCGTGCCGGAACCCGGGGTGCCGTCGGCCACCTTGGCCGACAGCTCGGCGAACAGCGCATCGAACGTTTTCACGTTCGCAGTCTTTCACGCGACGGCGTCGGCTCCGGGTGCCGCCGGTCGCGGGCTCGTCCGGCGCCGGCGTGNCGGTGGATCAGCCGACGCCGAAGCCGACCTGCGGCACCGGCGCACGGCGCAGGTCCCGCAGGACCATCGCGGCGTCGAGCGCGGCGAGCGTCGCCTCCCGGCCCTTGTCCTCGGCGCTGCCCTCGAACCCCGCCCGGTCGCGCGCCTGCTCCTCGGTGTCGCAGGTGAGCACGCCGTTGCCGACCGGGGTGCCCGCGTCCAGCGCGACCCGGGTGAGGCCGGCGGTCACCGCGTCGCAGACGTACTCGAAGTGCGGTGTTCCGCCGCGGATGACGACGCCGAGCGCGACCACCGCGTCGCACCGCCGGGCCAGCTCCTGGGCGACCACCGGCAGTTCGACGGCCCCGGAGACCCGGGCGGTGATCACGTCGGTCACGCCGCTCACCGCCGCCGCGGCCAGCGCCCGGTCCAGCAGGTGGTCGGCGATCTCCGCGTGCCAGCGGGTGGCGACGACGCCGAGCCGCACCCCGGCCGCGTCGAGCGTCCCCAGGTCGGCCGCGCCCGCGCCGCTCATGCCGGCGCTCCCAGCGAAGCGGTCCGGTCGAGCGCGGACGCCCGGTCGAGCCCGGGCGCCCCGTCCAGCCCGGGCGCCCCGTCCAGCACGGACGCCCCGTCCAGCACGGACGCCCCGTCCAGCACGGACGCCTGGTCGAGTACCGCGGACGCGACCGCGATCTCGTCCGGCAGCCCGACGATCTCGTGGCCCATCCGGTCGCGTTTCGTCCGCAGGTAGCGCACGTTCTCCGGATGGGCGTGGGCGGGCAGCGCGACCCGGTCGTGGACCCGGACGCCGTAGCGCTCCAGGCTGGTCCGCTTCTCCGGGTTGTTCGTCAGCAGCCGTACCGACCGGACGTCGAGGTCGAGCAGGATCTGGGCGCCGATCGCGTAGTCGCGGGCGTCCACCGGCAGGCCGAGCTCGAGGTTCGCGTCGACCGTGTCCGCACCGGTGTCCTGCAGCTCGTACGCGCGCAGCTTGTGCAGCAGGCCGATCCCCCGGCCCTCGTGACCCCGCAGGTACACGACGATCCCCCGGCCCTCGGCGGCCACCGCCGCCAGCGCCGACTCCAACTGGGGCCCGCAGTCGCACCGCAGGCTGCCGAACACGTCCCCGGTCAGGCACTCCGAGTGCACGCGCACCAGGACGTGGTCGGCCCCCTCGATGTCGCCGAGCACGAACGCGACGTGCTCGGTGCCGTCTACCGTGCCCCGGTACCCGACGGCCCGGAACGCGCCGTGCCGGGTCGGCACCCGGGCGTCGACCTCCCGCTCCGCCTGGCGCTCGGTCCGGCGGCGGTAGGACACCAGGTCGGCGATGGTGATCAGCGTGAGGTCGTGGGTGGCCGAGAACTCGATCAGCTCGGGCAGGCGCGCCATCGTCCCGTCGTCGTTGACGACCTCGCAGACCACACCCGCCGGGTGCAGACCGGCCAGTCGGGCCAGGTCCACGGCGGCCTCGGTGTGCCCGGGCCTCGCCAGGACACCGCCGTCGACGGCGCGCAGTGGGAACACGTGCCCGGGGCGGGTGAACGCGTCCGCGCCCACGGTCGCATCGCCGAGCAGCCGGATGGTGTGCGCCCGCTCGGCGGCGGAGATCCCGGTGGTGGTCTTGTCCCTGGCGTCCACCGAAACCGTGTACGCGGTGCCTTTGCTGTCCTGGTTGGTGTGGTGCATCGGCGGCAGGTCCAGGCGGTCGGCGTCCGCCTCGGTAACCGGCGCGCAGACCACGCCGGAGCTGTACCGGATCGTGAACGCGAGCAGCTCCGCCGTGGCCGCGGACGCCGCGAACACCAGGTCACCCTCGTTCTCGCGGTCCTCGTCGTCGACCACGACGACGGCCTTTCCGGCGGCGATGTCGGCGATCGCCTGTTCGATGGTGCCGAACGTCACCTCGGTCATGACTGCTCCTCCAGGCTCGGGACCAGCAATTTCTCGACGTACTTCGCGACGACGTCCACCTCGAGGTTCACCGGCGCGCCGACGCCCCGCGTGCCGAGCGTCGTCGCCGCGAGCGTGGTGGGGATCAGGCTGACCTCGAAGTACTCAGCCGTGACGGCCGTAACCGTGAGGGAGACCCCGTCGACCGCGATCGAGCCCTTCTCCACGACGTAACGGCCCAGCGCCGGCGGAAGGGCGATCCGGACGATCTCCCAATTCGCGAATTCTTTTCGGCCGGCCTTTCCCGTGGTCGCTGCACCTTGGGGAGGGCCGGAGGTTGAAAAGAGTTCGTTGTCCGGACGTCGTTCCAGCACGGTGCCGACGCCGTCGACGTGGCCTTGGACGAGGTGACCACCGAGTCGGGTGCTGAGCGTCGCCGCCCGCTCGAGGTTGACCGGATCGCCCGGCTCGAGTCCGCCCAGCGCGGACCGGGCGAGCGTCTCGGCCATGACGTCGGCGGTGAACGCGTCCGCGTCCTCGACGGAGACGACCGTCAGACAGACGCCGTTGACCGCGATCGAGTCGCCGTGGGCAGCGTCCGCGGCTACCCGTGGACCTTTCAACGTGAGTCGAGCGGCCCGGTCGAGCCGGTCGATGCCGGCCAGGGTCCCGAGTTCCTCGACGATGCCGGTGAACATGTGCGCCGTGCGCCTCCTCCGCCTGGGCGGCCCCGGAGGCACCGAAAGGCAGGCACGGGCGACGACGCACCCAAAACACGGGCACGTCGGCCAGCCCGCGCGCTTCCTCCCATCCGGACTTTCACCGTCGGTCCCGGAGTTCCACCGGGTCAACCGCTTGCCCCGAAGGGCGCGCGGGTCGCGGACTGTCACCGCCGGCTCGGAATTTCACCGACCCCGGAGCGCGCGTACTGCGTGGTTTCTGTCGTTCCTTCGTTCTTCTGTCTACTTCGTGGGACCCGATATCGCTACCGACGCGTACCGAAACCCCACCGTTACGCGCCAGTTTGGCACGGTAGCCCCGCCCTCACCCGCCCAGTGCGACCGGGATCACGCCGTCCCGGGCTCCGCCGCCCGCTCGATAGCGTGCCGCTCGCGGGCCGCCGGACCACGTCCGGGCTCGGGGTCGCGCCGCCGGTCGACCGCCACCATCGACCCCTCGGTGCGCTTGGCCACGGCCTTCATCTCGCTGGCCGCGGCCACCACGTCCCGGTGGTCGGCGAACCGGCGCTGGGTCGACAGGGCGACGCCGATCGACAGCGTCAGCAGGCCGTGCCGCCGTAACCGGCCCTGCCGGTCGATCACCTCGAAGTAGCCGCGGGCCAGGTCCTCCGGGTCGTAGAGCACCCGGCTGGCCTGGTCGAACAGTGTGATCGCCCGGTCGGTGATCGGCGTGATCTGGTCCGGCGTGCAGACCACCAGGAAATCGTCGCCGCCGATGTGGCCGAGGAACGGTGGCGGCCCGGCGACCCCGATCGTCGACGTGTGCAGCGCTCCCGCCGCGGCGGTGAGCATCTGATCCCCGCGGTAGAAGCCGTAGACGTCGTTGACGGTCTTGAAGTTGTCGAGGTCGATGTAGCAGACCGCGTACTCCCAGCCGTGCTCCCGCCTGGCCTCGATCCGCTCGGCGATCGCGTCCAGGATCCGGGTGTTGCCCGGCAGGCCGGTCAACGGCGAGACGTCTCGCATCTCCCGGTTGCGGCGCAGCGTCGCCCGGACCCGCGCCACGAGCTCGCTGAGGTCGAACGGCTTGACGATGTAGTCGTCGGCGCCGGCGGTGAGTCCTTGGATCCGGTCGGCCGAGAGGTCCTTCGCGGTCAGCATGATGATCGGTAAGGCCGCGGTCAGCGGCGAGGCCCGCAGCTGCCGGCAGAGCTCGTACCCGTCGACGCGCGGCATCATCACGTCCAGCAGGACCAGGTCGGGCCGGTGCCGCTCGATCGCTGCCAGCCCGCTGCGGGCGTCGCTCGCCACCACCACGTCGAAGCCCTCGAACCGCAGGTTCATCGCGACCAGCGCGGTGATCTCGGTGTCGTCGTCGACGATCAGGACCAGCCCTTCCGAGCCGCGCCCGGCGCGCGGGGAATCCCCGGGGGGCTCATCCCCGGCCGGACCCGCGGCGTCGGTCACCGAACGGCCCTCCTCACCGCACGGCCGCCTGGCCGGCGGCCCGGCCCGCTGCCGCGCGCAATGCGGCGACCGCTGCGGCCGGGTCGTCGGCGTTGTAGACCGCCGACCCCGCGACGAACGTGTCCGCGCCCGCCTCGGCGGCGGCGTGGATCGTGTCGGCGTTGATGCCGCCGTCGACCTCGATGCGGAGCTCCAGGTGCCCAGTCTCCACGCGGCGACGGGCCTCGGCGACCTTCGGCAGCACCTCGGCGATGAACTCCTGACCGCCGAAGCCCGGCTCGACGGTCATCACGAGCAAGGTGTCGAAGTCGCGGAGGATCTCCAGGTACGGCTCGAGCGGGGTGCCCGGCTTGAGCGCCAGTCCGGCCTTCGCGCCGGCCGCGCGCAGGTCGCGACCGACCGCGCCCGGATCGTCGGTGGCCTCCGCGTGGAACGTGACGTTGTGCGCCCCGGCCTCCGCGTAGCTCGGCGCCCAGCGGTCGGGATCCGCGATCATCAGGTGGCAGTCGAGCGGGATGTCGGTCGCCGCCTTGATGCTCTTCACGACCGGCAGGCCGAGCGTCAGGTTCGGAACGAAGTGATAGTCCATGACGTCGACGTGCAGCCAGTCCGCCCCCGGGACGCCGGGCCGGCCGGCGACCGATGCTGCGGCGTCCGCCAGGCGGGCGAAGTCGGCGGACAGAATGCTCGGTGCGACGTAGAGCTCCACGGCGCAAAGTCTAGTGCTGCGCGTCGTCGGTCCACTGACCTGGAGCACCCGGGGCGGCGAGGTGCGCGCCGCCTGTCGTCACTCCGCGGGCTTGCGCAGCAGCGAGAGGAACATCGCGTCGGTGCCGTGCCGGTGCGGCCAGAGCTGCAGTGCGGCGGCGCGTGCCGCGCTCGCCCCCTCCGGGATCGGATTCACGTCCGCGGCGGCTGCGGCCTCCGGCACGATCCGGACGTCGACCGGCTCGGCGCCCGTGCGCCGGCACACGTCCGCGACCAGCACCCGGGTCTCGGCCAGGTGCGGTGAGCAGGTCACGTAGGCGACCAGCCCTCCGGGCCTGGCCGCCCGCAGCGCCGCGGTCAGCAGCTCACGCTGGAGCTTCGCGAGCGCGGGGACGTCCCCCGGCTGGCGACGCCAGCGCGCCTCCGGACGCCGGCGCAGCGCGCCCAGACCGGTACACGGCGCATCCACCAGCACCCGGTCGAATCCGCCCTCGGGCAGCTCCGGGTGGGTGCCGACGTCGCGCCCGTCGACGGTCAGCACGGTCACGGGCAGTCCGGCCACCGCGGACTCGACGAGCTTCGCCCGGTGCTCGCTGACCTCGACCGCGGTGAGGTGGACGCCTCGCGCGGCGCCGATCGACGCGAGCAGGCCCGCTTTTCCGCCGGGTCCGGCGCAGAGGTCGAGCCAGCGGGTGTCCTCGCCCTCCAGCGGTGCGGTCGCCAGCGTCCAGGCGCAGAGCTGGCTGCCTTCGTCCTGCACGTGGGCCCGGCCGTCGGCGATCGCCGCAACGTTGCCGGGTGCGCCCTCGGGCAGCTTGACGGCGACCGGTGACCACCGGCCGGGCTCACCGGCGACGTCCGCGGCGAGTTCCTTGGCGTCGATGCGGCCCGGGCGGGCGGTCAGGTCGACGCCGGGCCGCTCGTTGTCGGCCGCGAGCGCGCGGCCGGTCTCGCTCTCGCCGGCCGCCAGGCGCGCGGTGTCCTCACCGAGCGCGTCGGCGAACGTGCGGACCACCCACTCCGGGTGGCTGTAGCGGATGGCCAGGTGGGCGATCGGATCGGCGGCCAGGTCCGGGGTGACCTCGTCGAGCCAGGTGTCGAGGTCGCGCTCGGAGACCCGGCGGAGCACCGCGTTGACGAACCGGGCCGGTCCGTCGGTGAGCGCCACGCGGGCCACCTCGACCGTGCCGGCGACCGCGGCGTGGTCGGGCACGCGGGTGAAGAGCAGCTGGTAGGCGCCGAGCCGCAGCGCCTGGAGCACGCGCAGATCGACCTTGTCGATCGGGCGGCTGCTCCCGGCGGCGAGGATCGGGTCGAGCGTGCCGCGGTGGCGCAGGGTGCCGTAGGTCAGCTCGGTGACGAACGCCGCGTCGCGACCGGTGAGCCGGCGTTCGACCAGCAGCGGCGGCAGGGTGAGGTTGGCGTACGCGTCCCGCGCGGCGACCGCGACCAGGACGTCGAAGGCCGCGCGCCGGGCCGGGTCGGGCGTGGCCTTCTGGTAGGTGCCCCAGGACCGCTTGTTCCCCTCGTGCCCCGATTCGTTTCGCGGCCGATCGGAGCCGGAGCGCTCACCCCGGTCAGGGCCGGCGCCGCGGTCGGGTGCTCCGGGGCGGCCGCGGCCGGAGCCGCCGCGCGCCCGGTGTTGGCCGGGGCGGCCGTCGCCAGAGCCGTCGGGGCGGGTTTCGCCGCGGGAGCCGTCGGGGCGACCGCGCTCCGGGCGGCCCGCGCCGCGGGGCCCCTCGGGCCGGCCGCTGCCCGGTCGCCGTCCCTGGGGCCGGCCGTCTCCTTCGCTCACCGCTGCACCTTCGATCCGTGACGTCTGTTACTCGAAGCGTTCGCCCGGCTCCGGCCGGGCACCGCGCGCCCAGTCGGTGGCCTGCATCGCCTTCTTGCCCGGCGGAACCACCTCGCCGAGCTCCACCGGGTCGGTGGCCGTGGCGACCAGTATCCGCTTCCGCTCGACCAGCAGCGTCCCCGGTGCCGGGCGGTCGGCGACGCCCGGCACCGAGCGCACCGGCCCCACCTTGATCCGCTCCCCCCGGAACGTCGTCCACGCGCCGGGCGCCGGAGTACACGCCCGGATACGCCGGTCGATCGCGAAGGCCGGCGCCGACCAGTCGACGTGGGCGTCCTCGACGGTGAGCTTCGGCGCGAGCGAGACCCCGTCGGACGGCTGCGCCACCGGGGTGAGCGCGCCGGCCGCGATGCCGTCGACGACCTGCGCGAGCAGCTCGGCCCCGGCCACCGACAGCCGTTCGAGCAGCGCACCGGCCGTGTCGCTCGGCCGGATCAGCTCGGTGAGCGTGCCGAACACCGGCCCGGTGTCCAGCCCCTTCTCCAGCTGGAACACCGCAGCACCGGTGATCTCGTCGCCGTGCAGGATCGCGTGCTGCACGGGTGCGGCGCCCCGCCACGCCGGCAGCAGCGAGAAGTGCAGGTTGATCCAGCCCAGGCGCGGTACGGCGAGCGCCGACGGCGGCACCAGCCCGCCGTAGGCGACGACCGGCGCGAGATCGGGCTCGAGGTCGGCCAGGCGGGCCAGGAAATCGGGGTCGCCGGCCTTCGCCGGGGTCAGCACCTCGATGCCGTGCGCGTCGGCGACCTCACCGACCGGCGACCGCTGGAGTCTGCGGCCGCGTCCGGCCGGGGCGTCCGGGCGCGTGACGACGGCGACCACCTCGTGGCCGGTCCGCAACAACCGCTCCAGCGGCGGAACGGCGACCGCCGGGGTTCCGGCGAAGACCAGCCGCAGTGGTGCGGTCACCGCGGCTTCCCGAACAGCGGGTGCGGGCTGACCTTGACCTCCGGGGCCGGCTCGTTCGCCCAGGCCGCCTCGCGGATCGCGCGCATGGCCTCCTTCTTCGTGGCCGGGTCGAGCCGGTCGACGAAGAGCACCCCGTCCAGGTGGTCGGTCTCGTGCTGCAGGCAGCGGGCCATCAGCTGGGTGCCGACGATCTGCACCGGCTCGCCGTGCATGTCGAAGCCCTTGGCGACGACGTTCAGCCGGCGCTTGGTGTCGAAGTAGAGGCCGGGCACCGACAGGCAGCCCTCGGGGCCGTCCTGCTCCTCCTCGTCGGGGAACTCCAGCACCGGGTTGACCAGGTGACCGACCACGTCGTCGACGTCGAACGTGAAGACGCGGAGCGAGACGCCCAGTTGCGGAGCGGCCAGGCCGGCGCCGCGCTCGTCGAGCATCGTCTCGGTGAGGTCCTTCACGAGGCCACGCAGCTGCCGGTCGAAGTCGACGACCTCGTCGGCGCGCGTGCGGAGGACCGGGTCTCCGAAAAGCCGAATGGGACGGACAGACACGCAGGTACCCCTCGGGACGGCTGGCAGGCACGACGCATTCGGCGCGCCTCAGTGCGCACCAGCACTCCAGTCTACGGTCACCGCGCCGCGCGCCCCGCCGCGCACCGACCCGCCGCAGCGCCGCCAGGCGCGCGCTGTGTCTGAACGCGGAGCCCGGCCAGGCGGCGCTGACGTCCGCCGCAGGGAGGGCCGTGACCGTTCTGTGGTCACAACCGACCGAGACGGCCGTCAGCGTCGTTCTGGCCGGGCCGCTCACAGAGCCGCTTACAAGAGGTCTAGGGGGTCGACTTGGATGCGCACGGGCTGGGGCGCCTTGTGGGCGCTGCGGACGGAGGCGGCGTCGCGGAGTGCGGTGGCCAGCGCCGGGCCGAGCGACCGCGGGCTACGGACGAGTGCCCGCTCCAGCTCCTCGTCCTCCGCACCCGCTCGGGAACCGGCTCTGGGTGGTGGCGGGATCGGCACCGGTCCGAGCACCTCCGCCTCGGCCGGGAGATCGGTGAGCCGCAGCAGATCGGCGACCGCGTCGGGCGAACCGGTGACGCTCGCCATCCGCACCGCCGGTGGGAACCCCAGCTCGGTCCGGTCGGCCAGTTCCCGCGCCGCGTGCCACTCCGGATCCCACCGCAGCAGCGCCTGCACGGCCGGAACCGCGCCGTCGGCGGCGATCACGACCCGGCCGCCGACCCGCGCCGGCCGCACCAGCGCCACCGCGTTCGCCCAGCGTCGCAGCGCCTCCTCCGACGCCCGGAGGTCGGCCCGGTTCAGCAACGCCCAGGTGTCGAGCAGCAGCGCGGCCCCGTAGCCACCTTCGGCCACCGGTTCCGCTCCCGGCGTGGCGATGACCAGCGCCGCACCGGCACCGACCTCGGTGAGGACGCCGTCCCGGCCGGACGTCCGGACCGGGATGCCGGGGAACGCCCGCCCGAGCTCCTCGGCGGTGCGGCGGGCGCCCAGCACGGACGCCCGCAACCCACGGTGCCCACAGTCCGGGCAGGCCCAGCCACCGGCGAGGTGCCCGCACCACCGACACGAAGGCACGTCGCCGTCACCGGACCCGTCGCGGCCACGCAGCTCCAGCGGCCCGGAGCAGGTGGTGCAGCGGGCCGGACGCCGGCAGCGTCCACACGCCACCGACGGCACGTACCCCCGCCGCGGGACCTGGACCAGCACCGGCGCATCGGCGGCCAGGGCTTCGCGCGCGGCCCGCCACGCCACGGTCGGCAGCCGAGCGGCCGATGCGGTCGGGTCGGCGGCCAGGTCGCGGTCGTCACCCACCGGGACGACGCGGGGCGCGGCGGCCCGCACCACCTCGCGGTCGGCTTCCAACGGCTTGGCCCACCCGGTCTCCAGCAGCAGCTGTGCCTCGGCCGTACGGGCGAAGCCGCCGAGCAGCAGCCCGGCATCGGCCAGCCGGGTGCGCACGAGCAGGACCTCGCGCGCGTGGCAGTACGGAGCCCGGGGTTCGGCGTGCAGGTCGTCGCCGTCGTCCCAGAGCACGGCGAGCCCGAGGTCGGCGACGGGCGCGAACCCCGCCGCCCGGGTGCCGGCCACGGCTTGCACCTCGCCCCGGCGGACGGCCAGCCAGCGCCGGTACCGCTCCTCCGGCCCGAGCGACGCGGCCAGCGTGGTGTGGCGGCCCGGCCCGAGGACGTCGGCGAGCGCGGCGTCGAGCCGGTCGAGGTCGCGAGCGTCGGGTACCACGGCGACGGCGCCCCGGCCGGACGCCAGCGTGGCGGCGACGGCTTCGGCGATCCGGCGGGGCCAGTCCTCCCCCGGCAGGGCGGCGAGGACCGCCCGGGGCGACCGGCCGGCGGCCAACGCCCGCAGGTAGGCCGGGCCACCGCGGTACCGGCCGAAACCGTCGTGCGGTGGCTCTGGGCGGCCCTGGGCGTCGACCGGCAGCACGTCACCGGCGCGGCGGGCGGCGGACTCGGCGCGGGCGTGGCGGGGTGGGATCGCCAGCCGCAGTACGTCGGCGAGCGTGCCGGCTGAGCGGTCGGCGACCGCGCGGGCGAGGCGGGCGATCTCCGGGGTGAGCACCGGCTCGGCCGAGAGCGCCCGGTCGAGGTAGGCGAGTTTGCCGGTGTGCTCGCTGCTGGCGACCCGCTCGAGCACGTACCCGTCGACCAGCTGCCCGGAGAACCGGACCCGCACCCGGCCGCCGACCACCGCGGTGCCGGCGAGATCGGACGGGACCAGGTAGTCGAAGGGGCGGTCGAGGTGTGGCAGCGGCAGGTCGACGCAGACCCGCGCGACCGGTAGCTCCTCCGCCGGCTCGCGCGCTCCCTTCGCCTTGGCAGCCCGCTTCTTCTTGGCGGCGGGCTTCCCGGCCGGCTTACCGTCCGCCGCGCCCTCGGGTGCGGCCGCGTCGGGCGCCGCCGTGTCCGGCGCCGCTGCCGGAGCCGTTCCGGGTGCCGCCGTTCCCGGTGGGACGGGCGCGGGTGGCTCGGCCGGCGGCGGCGTCGACGGCTCGGCATCTGCGGGCGGCTCGTCCGGCGCGAAGTCGAGCGGCAGCGCCGCGTCCTCCCGGCGTTCGGCCGGGCGCCGCGCGACGGGTCCCGCGGGGCGCCGCGGTGCCGCGGACCTGCCGCCCCCCGAGCGGGCCGAGCCGGCCGATCCGAGGTCGAGTGGCAACGCCGCCTCGTCGGCCGGCGCCGCGGGGCGGCGCGGTGCCGCCGGACGCGCGGAACCCGCAGAGCCTTCCGGCTCCACGGGCTCCGCGTCCAGCAACGTCATGCCTCTGGTCTACCAGCACCCTCTGACAAGGTGCCGGTCGCAATCGGTGATCAGGCGCCGACGGCGTCCTTCAGAGCGGCCGCCCGGTCGGTCTTCTCCCAGGTGAAGTCCGGCAGCTCCCGGCCGAAGTGACCGTAGGCGGAGGTCTGCCGGTAGATCGGGCGCAGCAGGTCCAGGTCGCGGATGATCGCGGCCGGGCGCAGGTCGAAGACCTCGTTCACGGCCTTGCTGATCCGGTCCGGGTCGACGGTCTCGGTGCCGAACGTCTCCAGGAACAGGCCCACCGGGTGCGCCTTGCCGATCGCGTACGCGACCTGCACCTCGGCCCGGTCGGCGAGACCGGCGGCGACGATGTTCTTCGCGACCCAGCGCATCGCGTAGGCGGCCGACCGGTCGACCTTGGACGGGTCCTTACCGGAGAACGCGCCACCGCCGTGCCGGGCGAAACCGCCGTAGGTGTCGACGATGATCTTGCGGCCGGTGAGGCCGGCGTCGCCCATCGGGCCACCGATCTCGAAGCGACCGGTCGGGTTGACCAGCAGGCGGTAGCCCTCGGTCTCGATGCCCAGCTCGGCCAGCTCCGGCGCGACGACGTACTCGGCGATGTCGGGCGCGAGCAGCGTCTCCAGCGAGATGTCCGAGGCGTGCTGCGACGAGACGACGACGGTGTCGAGGCGGATCGCCTTCGGACCGTCGTACTCGATCGTCACCTGGGTCTTGCCGTCCGGGCGCAGGTACGGGATCAGCCCGTCCTTGCGGACCTGCGCGAGGCGGCGCGCGAGCCGGTGCGCGAGCGCGATCGGCAGCGGCAGCAGCTCTGGGGTGTCGTTGTTCGCGTAACCGAACATCAGGCCCTGGTCGCCGGCGCCCTGCCGGTCGAGCGCGTCTTCCTCGGACTCGACCCGCGCCTCGTACGCGGTGTCGACGCCCTGGGCGATGTCGGGCGACTGCGACCCGATCGAGACGCTCACGCCGCAGGACGCCCCGTCGAAGCCCTTCTTCGACGAGTCGTAGCCGATCCCCAGGATCGTCTCCCGCACGATGCTCGGGATGTCGGCGTACGCGTCGGTGGTGACCTCACCGGCGACGTGGACCTGGCCGGTGGTGATCAGCGTCTCCACCGCGACCCGGCTGCGCGGGTCCTGAGCCAGCAGCGCGTCGAGGATGCCGTCGCTGATCGCGTCGGCGATCTTGTCGGGGTGACCCTCGGTCACGGATTCGGAGGTGAACAGTCGGCGGGCCACGGTGCTCCCAGGGTCGAGGGTGGGTTGTTTCGGCGCGAGTCTACCGATCCGGTGGGGGACCCCCGGAAAGTGCGGTGACTTGGCCGTCAACTTGTCGAGCTACCGAAACACTGCTGCTCAACGGGGGACCAGTGGGTCGGATGCCCGGTCCCGCACGGTGGGACACGAGCCTCGTGAGGCTCGTGTGCACGGGGGTGCGCCGTCAGCGGTTCAGCCGCGGGACGACGAGATCCCAGATCACATCGGCCAACGCTTCCTTCGGTCCGTGCGGCACGGACGTGGCGGTGCCGTCGTCGGCGAGCACCACCGCGGCGTTCTCGCTCGACTCGAACGCTTTGCCCCCGGACACGTCGTTGACGACAAGCAGGTCGCAGCCCTTGCGTGCGAGCTTGGCGTGGCCGTGCTCGAGCACCGAGGCGGTCGCGTCCCCGGTCTCGGCGGCGAAGCCCACGATCACCGGCCCGGCTCCGGCCTCGCGGCGTCTCCGGACGAGCCCGGCGAGGATGTCCGGGTTCTGGACCAGCGTCACCACCGGCGCGCTGACCTCGTCGGTCTTCTTGATCTTGCTGTCGACGTACTCGGCCGGGCGGAAGTCGGCGGGTGCTGCGGCCATCACGACGGCGTCCGCGTCGGAGCTGGCCGCGAGGACGGCGTCCTGCAGGTCCCGCGTACTGACTACTCGGACGACGTCGACGCCGGCCGGGTCGGGCAGCGCGGTGTTCGCCGCGACCAGCGTGACCTTCGCACCCCGGGCGGCGGCGGTTCGCGCCAGCGCGTAGCCCTGGCGCCCGGAAGAGCGGTTGCCGAGGAAGCGCACCGGATCGAGGTACTCGCGGGTGCCGCCGGCCGAGACGACGACCCGGCGGCCGGCCAGGTCCGGCTCACCGGCCGGGCGGCGCAGCAGACCGAACGCGACCTCGGCGATCTCGGCCGGTTCGGGTAGCCGGCCCTTGCCGGTGTCCGGGCCGGTGAGGCGCCCGACGGCCGGTTCCAGCACGACGACGCCGCGGGAGCGCAGCGTCGCGACGTTGGCCCGGGTCGCCGGGTGCTCCCACATCTCGGTGTGCATCGCGGGGGCGAACAGGATCGGGCAGCGGGCGGTGAGCAGCGTGTTCGTGAGCAGGTCCGGGGCCAGACCGTGCGCCGCCCTGGCGAGCAGGTCGGCCGTGGCCGGCGCGACGACGACGAGGTCGGCCCGGCGGCCCAGCGCGACGTGCGGCACCTCGTGGACGTTCGTCCAGACGTCGGTGGCGACCGGACGCCCGGAGAGCGCCGCCCAGGTCGGTGCGCCGACGAACTCCAGCGCGCTCTCGGTCGGCACCACCGTGACGTCGTGGCCCGACTCTTTGAGCCGCCGCAGCACCTCGCACGCCTTGTATGCCGCGATTCCACCCGCTACGCCCAGCACGACCTCAGCCACGGCCCTATCTAACCGGGCCGCCCCGACCGACGCTGCTGCGGAGGTCACTCTTCCCGACGGATATCGCCGAGAATGGGGAGTCGGCCACGCGGGCGCGGTGAACGCACTGGCCGGTGACGTCGGCGGGCCCCGAACAACGGGAGCCGGTTCCCACGTGATGGTTGTCCGATCGTCGACGTCATCACGTGCAAGATCCGCCAGCCACCGGTCCGCCAGAATCGGACAGTCCGGTCACAGGGAGTGCTTCCTACCGTATCGGCCGCCGTCGATAGCGGGAGTCGGTCCTGCGTTCGCGCAAATCGGACTTCCGAGGGTATGGATCCCGCGGCACGTGTTCAGCGCGCCAGCACCCGGAGACGACAAAGCGGACGTTCGGCAGCTGCCGAACGTCCGCCACATGCTGTGCCGTTGAAAGCGCCGCCAGAAGCGCGCAGTCAAAAACTACGGACCTGGAGCCCGCTGAGGGCGGGGCTGGCAGTCGAGCGCGACGACGCCGCGTATAAGTGAAACTCAACTTGTCGCGCTCGCCTGTCAGCGTCGTTCTCGGCGGGCCGCCTACCGATCAGCCTCGATGTTTTGCCGTGATGTCGACATCGTTGGTCTGCTCGTGCGTCAGCATGTCGCTGTTGATCTCGCGCAGCGCGATCGAGAGGGGCTTCTCCTGCGGAGAGGTCTCCACCAGCGGACCGACGTACTCGAGCAGCCCCTCGCCCAGCTGGCTGTAGTAGGCGTTGATCTGGCGCGCGCGCTTGGCCGCGTAGATCACGAGCGCGTACTTGGAGGACGTCTTCTCCAGCAGCTCGTCGATCGGCGGGTTGGTGATGCCTTCAGGAGCGGCGACGGTTCCGGACAAAACGGATCAGCCTCAAAAGGTTTTCGGGAGATTGTGTTTTCTCGTGGGGAGAACGACCCCCACCTCAGTGCCGGACCGTCCCTCAGCGGACAGGCACGGAGAGCAACTCTACCAACTCCGTGGCAGCCTGACCGACATTGTCGTTGACGATCGTGACGTCGAACTCTTTCTCGGCGGCGAGCTCGACGACGGCCGCGTCCAGACGGCGACGGATCGTGTCCTCGTCTTCGGTGCCCCTGCCGACGAGCCGACGGACCAGTTCGTCCCAGGACGGCGGCGCGAGGAACACGAACTGCGCGTCGGGCATCGCGGCCCGGACCTGCCGGGCACCCTGCAACTCGATCTCGAGCAGAGCGGGACGCCCGGAGGCGAGCCGCTCTTCGACGGGTCGGCGAGGGGTGCCGTAGCCGTTGCCGGCGAACTCCGCGTGCTCCAGGAGATCGCCGGCGGCCACCATCGCGTCGTACTCGTCCCGGCTGACGAAGTAGTACTGCTTGCCGTGCTCTTCGCCAGGCCGGGGCGGGCGCGTCGTCACCGAAACCGACAGCCACACCGAGGGGTGGTGACGCCGGATCTCGGCCACGACGCTGCCCTTGCCGACTCCGGACGGACCGGAGAGCACCGTCAGCCGCGCCGCGTTGTCAGCGGCGCGGGACGGGAGTCCGGGAGATTCAGCGCCCACCGGAGGTGGAGCCGAACTCCTGGAGCAGCGCGCGCTTCTGGTTGTCACCCAGGCCACGCACCCGCCGACTCTCGGCGATCTTGAACTTCTCCATGATCTGGACGGCACGGACCTTGCCGATGCCCGGCAGGGCCTCAAGGACGGCCGAGACCTTCATCTTGCCGATGACGTCGTCCTGTTCGGCCGAGTCGAGGACCTCCGACAGGGACAGGCCACCGTGCTTGAGCTTGTCCTTGACCGCGGCACGCTGCTTGCGCGCCTCGGCAGCCTTCTGCAGAGCAGCAGCGCGCTGCTCGGGGCTCAACGACGGAAGAGCCACAGGTCACCTCGGGTTTTCGTTGGGGAAGCGGACGATTCCAGCGCGTGAACCTAGCGAGGAAGTACGACAGGAATCAATGCGCCCCCGACTTAGCTCCCACCCAATCGTGGCATCAAACCGCGCAAAGCTGCGATTTCCGCCCTTTTGTCCGACCGAGTGGTGCCTGTCGGGAGCAATGCAGTGATCGATGACACACTCCACACTGACAGCAACGAGGGTTCGCCGCGAGGGGTTCATGCAGGTCGGGGTGTACCCATCGAGACGTAGGCGACACCTACGCCCCTCCGGGCGGGGTCCCCGACCCGCCTTCTAGGCAAGCACAGTCCGGAAATCGTCCGCCGCCCGGGCTGCCGCGGACCGCAGCGCGGCCATGTCCGGACCGGCCCGGAGCACCTCCCGGGAGACCGACGGAAGCACCGATCCGCGGGCGTTCCCGAACACCGCGCGGAGGTCGTCCGGTCCGGCGCCCTGCGCGCCGAGGCCGGGCGCGAGGAACGGTCCGTTGACCCGGCTCAGGTCGTGCCCGGTCTCCCCCACGGTCGCGCCCACGACGACGCCCACCGGTCCGTACGGCTCGTAGCCGGCGTTGAGCGAAGCGACCTCGTCCAGCACGGTCTGCGCCACGGTCCGTCCGTCCGCGGCGACCGCGTGCTGCACCGAAGGCCCTTCCGGGTTCGACGTCAGCGCGAGCACGAAGACGCCGTTGCCGTGAGCTCTCGCCGTCGCGATCAAGGGCGCCAGCGATCCGACCCCGAGGTACGGGCTCGCGGTCAGCGCGTCACCGCAGAGCGGCGACGCCGGGTCGAGGTAGGCGCCCGCGTAGGCCTCCACCGTGCTGCCGATGTCGCCGCGCTTCACATCGTTGAGCACCAGGGCGCCCGCCGCGCGAGCGTCGCGAATGACGCGCTCCAGAACCGCGATCCCCCGGCTGCCGTATCGCTCGAAGAACGCCGACTGCGGCTTGAGCACCGCGACGCGGTCGGCGAGGGCCTCGACCACGGTCCGGGCGAACCGCTCGACGCCGTCGGCGTCCCTGGTCAGCTCCCAGGCGTCGAGCAGTCCCGGGTGCGGGTCGATGCCCACGCAGAGTGGTCCCCGCTCGGCGACGGCTTTCGCCAGGCGCGCGCCGAAGTGGTCGGGTGTCGTCGCGACCTGCGTCACTCGGCCTCACCCCCCGTTCGCGGCCCGCTGAGCGTCGCTACGCCGCTGGTGGTCACCGAACCCTCGGACGCCCCCTGCGAGCCGCTCTGCGGGCCGCTCAACGGGCTCGTTGCGCCCTCACCGGACGCCGCTCGACCGAGGCCACGCTGAGTGACGGTACGGTTGATCGCGCGGACCAGTCCGGGTCCCCGGTAGACCAGGCCGGTGTAGACCTGCACGAGCGCCGCGCCCGCGTCGAACAGCGCGGTGGCATCGGCGGCGGAGAGGACTCCGCCGACCCCGATGACCGGCAACCGGCCGTCGGTCTCGCGGACGACGAACCGCACCAGCTCCCGGGCCCGGGTGGTCAACGGCCGACCCGACAGACCGCCGGTCTCCGCGGTGTCGACGCCCGACCGGTCCAGCGTGGTGTTCGACACGATCGCACCGGCGACACCGTGCGCGGCGCAGACGTCGAGCACCTCGCCGACCGCGGCCTCGGTCAGGTCCGGCGCGATCTTGACGACCAGCGGCACCGGCTTCCCGGCCGGGCGCCGGGGCCCCGGGGCGCCGCTCAACGTCGAGGACTCGGCCGTCAGCGCGCCGATCAACGCGTCGAGCGCCGCCCGGTCCTGCAGCGCGCGCAGCCCCGGCGTGTTCGGCGAGCTGACGTTCACCGCGATGTAGTCGGCGTACCGGTGCACCAGGCGCAGCGAGGTCAGGTAGTCCTCGACCGCCTCGTCCAGCGGCGTCACCTTCGACTTGCCGAGGCTGACGCCGACCGGGATCGGCAGCGGCGGCTGCCCACCGGCGGACAGGTCCGCCAGCCGGGCGGCGAGCGCGCCCGCGCCCCGGTTGTTGAACCCCATCCGGTTGACGATCGCCTCGCTGGCGGGCAGCCGGAACAGCCGCGGGCGCGGGTTGCCCGGCTGGGCGTGCGCTGTCACGGTGCCGACCTCGACGAACCCGAAACCGAGCCCGGCCCAGGCCGGCAGCGCGACGCCGTTCTTGTCCATGCCGGCGGCCAGCCCGACCGGCCCCGGGAACCGGACGCCGAACAGCGTGCGGCTCAACCCCGGGGCGTCGCCGAGAGCCCACCGCCGCCCGGCCGCCCCGGCGGCGGCCACCCGCCCGAACCGGGCCAGCCCGGCGAGCGTCCGCTCGTGGGCGGACTCGGCGTCGCCACCTCCGAGCCGGAACAGCGCCCGGTCCCGGAGCACCCCATAGGGGTTCACTTCTCCGCCCGCAGCGCGCGGTGCAGCTCCTGGAGCGGCCGGACGTAGAGCTCGCCGCGCAGCTGGGCCTCGATGCCGAGGACCGCGGCGGCCGCCGCCTGGACGGTCGTGATGCACGGCACGTCGTTCGAGACCGCAGCCGACCGGATCTCGTACCCGTCGACCCGCGGGCCGGAGTTTCCGTACGGCGTATTGATGACGAGTTGAACCTCGCCCTGCCGGATCAACGTGACCACGTCGTGATCGTTCTCCCCGCCGGCGGGCTCGAAGTGCTTGCGCACCACTCGGGCCGGAATGCCGTGCCGCCACAGCACCTCGGCGGTGCCGTGCGTCGCGATCACCTCGAAGCCCAGGTCGGTCAGGCGCTTGATCGGGAAGACGATCGAGCGCTTGTCCTTGTTCGCGACCGAGACGAAGACCTGGCCCGACGTCGGCAGCGACCCGTAGGCCCCGGCCTGGCTCTTGGCGAACGCGGCACCGAACGCGGTGTCGATGCCCATCACCTCGCCGGTGGACTTCATCTCCGGGCCGAGCAGGTTGTCGACACCGGCGCCGGAGGTGGTACGGAACCGCTTGAACGGCAGCACCGCCTCCTTGACCGCGATCGGCGTCTGCTCGAGCGCCAGCGACCCGCCGTCGCCGTTCGCCGGCAGCAGACCTTCGGCCCGCAGCTCGGCGATGGTCGCGCCGAGCATGATCCGGGCCGCGGCCTTCGCCAGCGGCACCGCGGTCGCCTTGCTCACGAACGGCACGGTCCGGGACGCGCGGGGATTGGCCTCCAGCACGTAGAGCGTGTCGTCCTTCAGGGCGTACTGCACGTTCAAGAGCCCGCGGACGCCGACGCCCGCGGCGATGGCCGCCGTCGACCGCCGCACGTTCTCGATGTCCGACGAGCCGAGCGTGATCGGCGGCAGCGCGCACGCCGAGTCGCCGGAGTGGATCCCGGCCTCCTCGATGTGCTCCATCACGCCACCGAGGTAGACGTCGCCGGTGCCGTCGGCCAGCGCGTCGACGTCGATCTCGATCGCGTCGTCGAGGAACCGGTCGACCAGGACCGGGTGCTCGGGGCTGACCTGGGTCGCCCGCGCGATGTAGGACTCCAGCGTGGCGTCGTCGTAGACGATCTCCATGCCGCGCCCACCGAGCACGTAGGACGGCCGGACCAGCACCGGGTAGCCGATCGTCTCGGCGATCGTCCGCGCCTCCCGGTAGGACGTGGCCATGCCGTGCTTCGGCGACGGCAGCCCGGCCTCGTCCAGGACCCGGCCGAACGCGCCGCGCTCCTCGGCGAGGTGGATGCTCTCCGGCGGCGTCCCGACCACCGGCACCCCGGCCGCGGCCAGACGCCGGGCGAGCCCGAGCGGTGTCTGGCCACCGAGCTGGACGATCACACCGACCACACCGGGCCCGCCGGCCTCCTGCCCGGACGTGTGCTCGGCGTGCCAGACCTCCAGCACGTCCTCGAACGTCAACGGCTCGAAGTAGAGGCGGTCGGAGGTGTCGTAGTCGGTGGAGACCGTCTCCGGGTTGCAGTTGACCATCACGGTCTCGTAGCCGGCGTCCCGCAGCGCCATCGCGGCGTGCACGCAGGAGTAGTCGAACTCGATGCCCTGCCCGATCCGGTTCGGACCGGAGCCGAGGATCATGACCTTCGCCCCGGTGCTCGGCGCGACCTCGGTCTCGGCCTGGGGATCGGTCTCGTACGCGCTGTAGTGGTACGGCGTCGAGGCGGCGAACTCCGCCGCGCAGGTGTCGACGGTCTTGTAGACCGGACGCACCCCGAGCCGGTGCCGCAGCGTCCGGACGCCGTCCTCGCCTGCCAGCTCCGGACGCAGCGCGGCGACCTGCCGGTCGGAGAGGCCCGCGCGCTTGGCCCGCGACAGCAACTCGGCGTCGAGGACCGGCGCGTCGACCAGCTCGGCACGCAGCTCCACCAGCGACAGGATCTGGTCGACGAACCACGGGTCGTAGCCGGAAGCCGCCGACACCTCGGCCACGGGGTGCCCGAGCCGGAGCGCCCGCTCGGCGTCGTACAGCCTGCCGTCGTGGGGGGTGCGAAGGGCTTCCAACGGGTCGTTGTCCGGGTCCGGCGTCGTCCAGAAGCCGCCCGAGCCGGTCTCGGCCGAGCGCAGCGCCTTGTTCAGCGCCTCCGGGAACGACCGGCCCAGCGCCATCGCCTCGCCGACCGACTTCATCGTCGTGGTCAGCTCCGGGTCGGCGCCGGGGAACTTCTCGAACGCGAACCGGGGCACCTTCACCACGACGTAGTCCAGGCTCGGCTCGAAGCTGGCCGGGGTCTGCTTGGTGATGTCGTTGCGGATCTCGTCCAGCGTGTAGCCGACCGCGAGCTTCGCGGCGATCTTCGCGATCGGGAAGCCGGTGGCCTTCGACGCGAGCGCGGAGGAGCGCGACACCCGCGGGTTCATCTCGATGACGACCAGGCGCCCGGTCTCCGGGTGGACCGCGAACTGGATGTTGCAGCCGCCGGTGTCGACGCCGACCGCACGCAGCACCGCGATGCCGACGTCCCGCAGCCGCTGGTACTCGCGGTCGGTGAGCGTCATCGCCGGTGCGACCGTCACCGAGTCGCCGGTGTGCACGCCCATCGCGTCCACGTTCTCGATCGAGCAGACCACGACGACGTTGTCGTTGCGGTCGCGCATCAGCTCGAGCTCGTACTCCTTCCAGCCGAGCACGCTCTCCTCGATCAGCACCTCGGTGGTCGGGCTGGCGGCGAGCCCCGCGCTGGCGATCCGCTCCAGGTCCTCCGGGGTGTGGGCCATGCCGGAGCCGAGGCCACCCATCGTGAACGAGGGCCGGATCACCACGGGAAGCCCGAGATCCGCAACAGTGGCCCGCACCTGCTCCATCGAGTGGCAGACCGCGGACCGCGGGGTCTCGGCGCCGACCGACGCGCAGATGTCCTTGAACCGCTGCCGGTCCTCGCCGCGCTGGATCGCCTCGATGTCGGCACCGATCAGCTCGACGTTGTACTTCTCCAGGACGCCGCGCTCGTGCAGCGCGACCGCGGTGTTCAGCGCGGTCTGGCCGCCGAGCGTCGCGAGCAGGGCGTCGGGGCGTTCGCGCGCGATGATCTGCTCGACGTACTCGGGGGTGATCGGCTCGATGTAGGTCGAGTCGGCGAACTCCGGGTCGGTCATGATCGTCGCCGGGTTCGAGTTCACCAGGCTGACCCGCAGGCCCTCCTCGCGCAGCACCCGACAGGCCTGGGTGCCGGAGTAGTCGAACTCGGCGGCCTGCCCGATCAGGATCGGCCCGGATCCGATCACCAGCACGTGCTGGATGTCGCTCCGCTTCGGCATCAGTTGGTCCCCTCCATCAAACGCGCGAAGCGGTCGAAAAAGTCCCTCAGTGGCGTCGTGTGGGCCGTCATCGCGGGTTCTCCATCAGCTTCACGAAGCGGTCGAACAGGTAATCGGCATCGTGAGGTCCCGCGGCGGCCTCCGGGTGGTACTGGACGCTGAACGCCGGCTTGTCCAGGCAGTTCAGCCCCTCCACCACGTCGTCGTTGAGGCAGACGTGGCTCACCTCGGCCCGGCCGTACTCCGTCTCCGCGGCACCGGTGCGCGGCGCGTCGACTGCGAAGCCGTGGTTGTGCGCGGTGACCTCGACCTTGCCGGTCTCGCGGTCCATGACCGGCTGGTTGATCCCGCGGTGGCCGTACCGCAGCTTGTAGGTGCCGAAGCCGAGCGCCCGGCCGAGCACCTGGTTACCGAAGCAGATCCCGAACGTCGGGAGCCCTTCGCCGAGTGCGGCCTGCGCCAACGCGACCGCCGAGTCGGCGGTCGCCGGGTCGCCGGGTCCGTTGGAGAAGAACACCCCGTCGGCGCCGCGCGCCAGGAGCTCGTCCGGCGACGAGGTCGCCGGCAGCACGTGCACCTCGATGCCGCGCGCCGCCATCCGGCGCGGGGTGTTGCGCTTGATCCCGAGGTCGATCGCGGCGACCCGGAACCGGGTCGGGCCCTCGGCGTTCACCACGTACGGCTCGGGCGTGGTGACGTCGCCCACCAGGTCGGCGCCGGTCATGCTCGGGCTGGCCAGCACCTTCTGCAGCACTGCCTCGGCGTCCTCGCCGGTGCTGGAGACCGCGGCCCGCATCGCGCCGCGCTCGCGGAGGTGCCGGGTCAGCGCCCGGGTGTCGACGCCGGAGATGCCGACGATGCCCTCGTCAGCGAGCCGGTCGGACAGAGCCCCGGTCGCGCGCCAGTTGGACGAGATACGCGCCGGGTCGCGGACGACGTACCCGGCGACCCAGATCCTCGCCGACTCGTCGTCCTCCAGGTTCACGCCCGTGTTACCGACGTGCGGCGCGGTCATCGTGACGATCTGCCGGTGGTAGGAGGGGTCGGTGAGCGTCTCCTGGTAGCCGGTCATGCCGGTGGTGAAGACGGCCTCGCCGAACGTCTCGCCGACCGCCCCGAAGGCCTCGCCGCGGAACGTGCGGCCGTCCTCCAGGACGAGCAGCGCGGACCGGCGGTTCTTCGTGCTCATTGCGCGCTCTCCGTGCTGGTAGTCGTGGTGTCGGCGGGAACGGCCGCGCCCGGGATCTCGCGCGCGATCGCGCGGAGGTGCGCGGCGTTGTCGATCCGGTGGTCGGCGCGGAAGCCGGTGTCCAGCTGGAAGCCGTTCTGCTCCCAGGTGACGACGAGCAGCCCGGCGCCGCCGACCACCTTGTTGGCCAGCCCGGCGTCCAGCCGGGCCGCGCGGACCGCGGCGGCCGGGATGAACAGGGGTGCGGAGCCGTCCCGCTCGATCAGCACACCCTCCGGGCCGGTGTGCAGCGTCGCGCCGGCCCGGTTCGCCAGCCCACCCGCGTAGACGCGGGCCTGCCACGAACCGGCTTCCGTGGTACCGACGTAGAGCCCGTCGGACGCGTCCACCGCGTCGGTGACGTCCTGCGGCGTCGGCAGCGGCAGCAGGTCGGCGTGGGCCGCGACGCGGCGCACCCAGGCTCGTCGGGCGGCCCAGAAGATCAGCGCGAACAGCGCGAGCACACCGACCGTGAACAGGATCCGGCCGGTCCAGTTGTCCGGGGGTCGCTCGTAAGCGGCGGCGAGCACTGCGTTCATGCCTGAGCCTTCCCGTCGAGCACCGTGGCACGCCCCCGCAGGAACGTGGCGACGACCCGGCCGGGCAACGTGAGCCCGGCGTACGGCGTGTTGCGGCTGATGCTGGCCAGCCCCTCCGGCGTGACCGTCCAGGACGCGGACGGGTCGACCAGGACCAGGTTGGCCGGCTCCCCGGCCGCGAGGGGCCGACCGTGCGCCCCGGTCGCGCCGTCACCGGTCAACCCGGCGATCCGCGCCGGCGCGTGGCTCATCCGCTCGGCGACACCGGCCCAGTCGAGCAGGCCGGTCTCGACCATCGTCCGGAGCACGATCGGCAGCGCGGTCTCCAGCCCGAGCATGCCGGGCCGGGCCGCGGCCCACTCGCACTCCTTGTCCTCGCGGGTGTGCGGGGCGTGGTCGGTCGCGACCGCGTCGATCGTGCCGTCGGCGAGCGCCTCCCGCAGCGCGTTGACGTCCTCGGCGGTGCGCAGCGGCGGGTTCACCTTGTACACCGGGTCGTAGGTGGCGGCCAGCTCGTCGGTGAGCAGCAGGTGATGCGGCGTCACCTCGGCTGTGACCCGGATCCCCCGACTCTTCGCCCAGCGCAGCACCTCGACCGAGCCGGCCGTCGACACGTGGCAGACGTGCAGCCGCGAACCGACGTGCGCCGCGAGCAGCGCGTCCCGCGCGATGATCGCCTCCTCGGCGACCGCCGGCCAGCCGGTCAGCCCGAGCCGGGCCGACTGCTCGCCCTCGTTCATCTGCGCGCCCGCGGTGAGCTTCGGGTCCTCGGCGTGCTGCGCGATGACCCCGTCGAACGCCTTGACGTACTCCAGCGCCCGACGCATCACCGCGGCGTCGTGCACGCAGTGCCCGTCGTCGGAGAACACCCGGACCCTGGCGGCCGAGTCGGCCATCGCGCCGAGCTCGGCCAGCCGCTCGCCACCGAGGCCGAGCGTGACCGCGCCGACCGGCTGGACGTCGACCAGGCCGACCTCGCGGCCCAGCCGCCAGACCTGCTCGACGATCCCGGCGGCGTCGGCGACCGGATCGGTGTTCGCCATCGCGCAGACCGCGGTGTAACCGCCGAGCGCGGCGGCGCGGCTGCCGGTCTCGATCGTCTCGGCGTCCTCCCGGCCGGGCTGGCGCAGGTGGGTGTGCAGGTCGACGAGGCCGGGCAGGACGCGCAGGCCCTCGGCGTCGATCACCTCGGCGCCGTCCGCGGGGCCCTCGGCGAGGACGCCGTCCCGCAGCAGCAGATCGGTGGTGGTGCCGTCCGGAAGCGTGGCACCGCGGATCAAGTAGCTCACTGAGACCCTCCGAGCAGCAGGTACGGGACAGCGATCCGCGCGTTCGAACCGACGCTCACTGAGACACTCCGCCCAGGAGCAGGTAGAGCACGGCCATCCGGACGTTCACACCGTTGGTGACCTGCTCGACGATGGTCGAGCGGGGGGAATCCGCGACCTCCGGTGCGATCTCCATGCCCCGGTTCATCGGCCCCGGGTGCATGACGATCGCGTGCTCCGGAAGCGCGGCCACGCGGCGGGCGTCCAGGCCGTAGCGACGGGCGTACTCGCGCTCGGTCGGGAAGTAGGAGGCGTTCATCCGCTCCCGCTGGACGCGCAGCGCCATCACGACGTCGAGCTTGGGCAGGACGGCGTCGAGGTCGTAGGAGACGGTGGCCGGCCAGGAGCCGATGCCCACCGGGACCAGCGTCGGCGGCGCGACCAGCGTGACCTCGGCGCCGAGCGTCGCGAGCAGCAGGACGTTGGACCGGGCGACCCGGCTGTGCAGGACGTCGCCGACGATGCCGACCCGCAGGCCCTCGAGCCGACCGAGCCGGCTGCGCATCGTGTACGCGTCCAGCAAGGCCTGGGTGGGGTGCTCGTGGGTGCCGTCACCGGCGTTCACGACCGTGCCGTCGATCCAGGAGGCCAGCCGGTGCGGTGCGCCGGAGGCCTGGTGCCGGATCACGACCGCGTCCGCGCCCATCGCCTGGAGGGTCAGCGCGGTGTCCTTGAGCGATTCGCCCTTGCTGACGCTGGAGCCCTTGGCCGAGAAGTTGATGACGTCCGCGGACAGTCGCTTCGCCGCGGCCTCGAACGAGATCCGGGTGCGGGTGGAGTCCTCGAAGAACAGGTTCACGACCGTGCGGCCGCGCAGCGTCGGGAACTTCTTGACGCTCCGGCCGGCCGCGGCGGCCAGCTCGGTCGCGGTGTCGAGCACCAGCGTGGCGGTCTTCGCGTCCAGATCGGCAGCGGAGAGCAGGTGAGTGATCACTCCGTCGCCCCCGACCGCGCGAGCACCACGGCGTCCCTGCCGTCGATCTCGCGGAGCTGCACCCGGACACTCTCGGTGCGGGAGGTGGGCAGGTTCTTACCGACGTAGTCGGCCCGGATCGGCAACTCGCGGTGCCCCCGGTCGACGAGAACGGCGAGTTGGACGCTGCGCGGGCGGCCGAGGTCGGAGAGGGCGTCCAGCGCGGCCCGGATCGTCCGGCCGGAGAACAGCACGTCGTCGACGAGGATCACCCGCCGCCCGTCGACGCCGTCGCTGGGCAGGTCGGTGCGCTCCAGCGCCCGCGGGCCGCGCAGCCGCAGGTCGTCGCGGTAGAGGGTGACGTCGAGGGCGCCGACCGGGAGGGTCACGCCGGTGAAGGTGTGGATGCGCTCGGCGAGCCGCCGGGCGAGCGGGGTACCGCGGGTCGGGATACCGAGGAGAACCGTGTCGGCACCGCCGTCGGTCTTCTCCAGGATCTGATGGGCGATCCGGTCGACGGTCCGCGCTACTGCTGCGTCGTCGAGGATTTCGCGGTCGACCCCAGGCTCCGGGTCGGGCACACGTTCCATGGCAGGCGTCACCGCCGGCCACCTCCTTCCCCGCCTCACCGGACGGGTCTTAAAGGATGGGCCCTTCATGGGCATTGACGTGAGCAACGCTATCAGCGCCGGTACGGTGCGCGACGTTCCAACTCAGCGGCCTCACCGAGCGCAGGAGACCCAGCTCACAGCAAGCGTCACGAGCGTGAGAACCGCTCAGGCGTGCGAGATCTGTACCGATTCGCACCGACGCAGACCCGAGTTCCGGTACCGATGTGAACTGCACGGCAACGGGATGATGAACTACGACGGTCACACCGCGCAGCGACACCGGGCACGCTTGCTCACCGCGTGGAATCGACTGAGGCGTTCAACGTCACATCGCCGGGCGGCTACGGTTTCGCCATTCCCCTTGACCGGATTGCCCCACTGGCCCTACGGTCACTCTCCGTAGCGACCGGGCGCGGAGACGTGGCTCGGTTTGTCGCTGCCCGTCCGCCCGCATGCTTTCCCCGGGCATGCGCATCACCCCTCGGAGTACGAATGTCCGATTACGCCAAGGCCCTCGGTGCCCGGCTGCGAGCCATCCGGCAGCAGCAGGGCCTCTCGCTACAGGGGGTGGAGGAGAAGTCCGGTGGTCGCTGGAAGGCGGTCGTCGTCGGGTCGTACGAGCGCGGCGACCGGGCTGTCACCGTCGCCCGCCTGAACGAGCTGGCCGAGTTCTACCGGGTCCCGATCGCTGAGCTGCTTCCCGGCGACGGTCCGGGCCGTCACGAGGGCGCCAGCAAGGTCGTGATCGACCTGGAGCGTCTGGAGCAGCTGCCCGGCGACGAGCTCGGTGCGGTGCAGCGGTTCGCTCGCAGCATTCAGCAGCAGCGCGGCGACTACAACGGCCGGGTGCTCTCGATCCGCGCCGACGACCTCCGCACGCTCGCGATCGTGTTCGACGTCTCGCCGGCCGGCCTGATCGAGAAGCTGACCGAGTGGAACGTGCTGGTCGCCACCCCGATCCGTCCGTAACACCCTCTGGGTTCCAGCCGGGGGTGTCGGCTGGAGTCGCCTACGACGAAGCCCCCGCGCCGTTGGCGCGGGGGCTTCGTCGTGTTCGGGCACCCTGCAGACCCCCAGAAACCGGAGGGTGGGTGAGCAACCGCGCACGGCGCGGCGGGACGTCACCAGCGAAGCAGCGCGCGCCGGTCGCGGAAGCGACCGGCGCGCACCAGGCAGGCGTAGATCTAAAGTTCGGCTTTGACTAGTTGGAGCCGGCCGAGGAGGCCGTTGACGAAGCGGGGACTCTCGTCCGTCGAGAGCTCGCGAGCGAGATCCACCGCCTCGTCGATCGCTACCGCGTCCGGGATGTCCGAGCGGAACAACAGCTCGTACACCCCGAGTCGCAGCAGGTTCCGATCGACCGCGGGCATCCGGTCGATCGTCCAGCCCTCCGCGTACGTCGCGATCAGCTCGTCGAGCCGGGCGCGGTTCTCGGTCACGCCCTCGACCAGCGTGATCGCGTAGTCCGGGACCGGAGGGTCGGACTGCGCGAGCCGGTCGCGGGCGGTCGCGAGAGGTTCGGTGCCACGGACGTCGGCCTCGAACAGGATGTCGAGAGCACGCTTCCGCGCCTTGCGCCGCGCCGAACGCCGATCGGGATCGTTGTCACGGCGCGGATTGCCGTGCCGCCCTTTTGGGGCAGGAGTAGTCACCCGGTGACCCGGCCGATGTATCGCCCGTCCCGGGTGTCGACCTTGAGCTTGTCGCCGGTGTTGACGAACAGCGGAACCTGGATCGTCGCACCGGTCTCCAGCTCGGCCGGCTTGGTACCGCCGGTCGACCGGTCACCCTGCAGGCCGGGGTCGGTGTGCGCGACGACGAGCTCGACCGAGGCCGGAAGCTCGACGTAGAGCGGCGTCGCGTCGTGCAGCGCGACCGTGACCTCGGCGTTCTCCAGCAGGTAGTCGGCGTTGCCGCCGACCGTCGTGGCCGGCACCGTGATCTGGTCGTAGGTCTCCGAGTCCATGAAGACGAAGTCCTCGCCGTCCTTGTACAGGTACGACATGGCGGCCTTGTGGACGTTGGCGGTGTCGACTTTCACGCCGGCGTTGAACGTCTTGTCGACGACCTTGCCGGTCAGCACGTTCTTCAGCGTTGTCCGCACGAACGCTCCGCCCTTACCGGGCTTCACGTGCTGGAACTCGACGACGTTCCAGAGCTGACCCTCCAGGTTCAGCGTCATGCCGTTCTTCAGGTCGTTCGTGGTGGCCATGCGGAAGCTCTTCGTCTCCTGGTCGGCCGGTCCGTCGGCCTCGTGGCGGGCCGTGGGCCGGTGCGCAAGTCGTAGGGATCGGCTGAGAGGCTGGGCGGCGATGGCCGCCCGCTTGGCAGGTCACCAGATACTACCTGTATCCGGTAGCCGCCCCACCGGCTACACGGCCGCCGGACCATGGCCGGCCGCCGGATACAGGTCGGCTCTCCGGCCTGCCTAGTGCCGATCGACCCGGTGTCCGGGTCGCACCGATACGTCAGGAAGGGAACTCGTGCGCAACCGCCGCCCAGCGGTCATCCCCCGGCTGCTCACCACGGCAGCCGCCGTCCTCACCACGTTGGCGCTCCTCGCCGCGTGCACGGGCGACGAACCCGAGGAGAAGAAGCCCGATCGGCCGGCTCCGGAGGGCAGTTGGTCGCCGGTAGGGGCCACCGACGCCGTCGTCCGCACCGATCAGGTGGGCTACGCGACCGCAGAGACGAAGATCGCGGTCCTGCTGGCGCCGCGGAAGGCGGACGGGGCGACGTTCGTCGTCGAGCGGCAGGACTCCTCGATCGCGTTGCGCGGGAAGGTGGGCGCCGACCGCGGCGCGTGGAGCCGTCGTTATCCGGCGACCTACCCGATCGACGTCTCGGGTTTACGGACGGCGGGCACGTACCGGATCCGGGTGACCGGTGGGGTCAGCGCGGTGTCGTCGGTGTTCGTGGTCGGCGCGAGCAAGGAGCTGTTCGGGCAGGTCGCGGCGGACACCGTCGACTTCTTCGGCGTTCAGCGCGACGGTGCGGACGTACTGAGCGAGCCGATCCCCCGCAAGCCGTCCCACCTCAACGACGCGAAGGCGACCGTCTACGAGGCGCCGGACTTCGCCGACGGGGACAACCTCGCGTCCGGGCTGACCGCGGTCGACGGCGCACCCGTCGTCGACGCCACCGGCGGCTGGTTCGACGCCGGTGACTACCTGAAGTTCACCCACACCACCGCCTACGCGCTGACGCTGATGTTGCTGGCCGAACGGGGAGGGTCCACCAGCATCGGCAACGGCCAGGCGATCGAGGGCCTCGCCGAGGAGGCCGCGTTCGGCGTCGACTGGCTCGACAAGATGTGGGACGAGTCGACGAAGACCCTGTACCTGCAGGTCGGGCTCGGCAGCGGCGGCGCGGACGGGCTGATCGGCGACCACGACGTCTGGCGACTGCCGGAGGACGACGACCGCGCGTCCGGCGACGGGAAGCAGTTCCTGCGCAACCGGCCGGTGTTCCGCGCCAACGCGCCCGGCGAGGAGATCAGCCCGAACGTGGCCGGTCGGGTCGCGGCCGCGTTCGCGCTGGCCGCCCAGGTCGAAGTCGGGAGTGATCCGACCGCGGCCCGCGCCCACCTGGACGCCGCCGCGACGATCCTCGACCTGGCCGGCGATGAGGACTACGGAACGCTGATGACGGCGCTCCCGCGCGACTACTACCCGGAGAGCTCCTGGGCCGACGACCTCGCGCTCGGGGCGACCGAGCTGGCCCGGGCCGGCATCGTGATCGGCGACCCCCGCGCGACCACGTGGGCGGGTCAGGCGGCGCGCTGGGCGGCGCTCTCGATCAGCGCCGACCGGAAGGGCCCGCTCAACCTCTACGACGTCGGCCCGCTGGTCGACGCGGAGCTGCACGCGCTGCTGCAGGAGATCGGCAAGCCAGTGGCCGGGGTGACCCCGGAGGCGCTGGTCGCCGACCTGAAGGCACGCCTCGACACCGGGGTCGCGGCGGCGGTGAAGAGCCCGATCGGTGCGGCCGCGCCGATCACGTCCGACGACTTCTCGTCGAAGACGTTCGGCTGGAGCGCGGTCGCGGCGCTCTACCACCGCGCGGCCGACGACGACACCTACGACGCGTTCGGCACCGCCCAGCGCAACGTGGCGCTCGGCACGAACGGGTGGGGATTGTCGATGATCGTCGGCGTCGGAAGCGCGTACCCGAAGTGCATCCACCACCAGATCGCGAACCTGTCCGGGAGCCTCACCGGTACCGGAAAGGTCGCGACCGGCGCGGTGATGAACGGGCCGAACGCGTCCAGCGCGTTCCGCGGGCTGACGACGTCGTCGACCGCGAAGGACTGCACCGGGCTGGACGTCAGCCGGTTCGACCGGTCCGACGCCCGGTTCGTCGACGCCCCGCACGCGTACTCCAGCGTCGAGCCCGCGATCGACTTCACCGCGACGGCCTTGATCGCCGTAGTCCTGCAGGCCCGCATTTAGATCGACGCCTGCATGGCGAGGCCGGTCGCTCCCTGCACGGCCCGCCGAGGACGAGCCTGACGGCCGAGCGCGAGGACTTGAGACACCAAGGCCAAGGTCGCGGCGTCCTCGCGCTCGACTGCCAGCCTCGTCCTGGGCGGGCTCCNTTCGAGCAACTGCGCGCGCCGCCGCGCATTTCCCGAAGGGCCACCTCTCGCGGGACGCCGAGAGGTGGCCTTCCCGAAAGTCAACCTCTCGTCCGACCGGGAGAGGTGGTCTTCCCGAAAGCGGCCCACCCGCGCGGTGGCGGGGCGGCGCGGGTGTTAGCGGGGGCGAGGTGGCTACGCGGCGGCGAGGTGGCTACGCGGCGGCGAGGTGGCGGAGGGCTAGGGGGTAGCCGCCGAGGCCCAGGCCCACGATCGTGCCGGTGGCGACCGCGGAGATCACCGAGTGGTGCCGGAACTCCTCGCGCTTGTGCACGTTCGTGATGTGCACCTCGATCAGCGGCGCCCGCAGCATCGCGCACGCGTCCCGCACCGCGATGTTGTAGTGCGTCCACGCCCCCGGGTTGAGCACCACCGGGGCGCTTTCGTCCGCCGCCGCGTGCAGCCACCCGAGCATCTCGGACTCGGCGTCGGTCTGGCGCACGACGACGTCGAGCCCCAGTTCGGCACCGGTCTGGACGCAGAGCGCGGCCAGGTCGTCGTAGGTGTCCGCGCCGTAGATCTCCGGCTCCCGGGTACCGAGCCGCCCGATGTTCGGCCCGTTGAGCACGTAGACCCGGCGGCTCACAGCTGCACCGTCCTGGCCGGCGCGCTCTCCGTACCGACCGCCGAGTACGCGGCGACGAGCAGCCCGGGGTCCGGGTCCTCCAGCACCGTCGGCTTCGCCAGCCCGTCCAGGACGATGAACCGCAGCCGGTTGCCGCGCGACTTCTTGTCCACGCGCATCGATTCCAGCAGCTTCGGCCACGCCGCGGCCGAGTACGTGAGCGGCAGGCCGAGCGCACCCAGCACCCGTGCGTGCCGGTCGGCGGTCTCGTCGTCGAGCCGCCCGGCGATCCGGCCCAACTCGGCGGCGAACACGAGCCCGACGCTCACCGCGGCGCCGTGCCGCCACCGGTACCGCTCGTTCTTCTCGATCGCGTGCCCGAGCGTGTGCCCGTAGTTGAGCGTCTCGCGCAGCCCCGATTCGCGGAGGTCGGCGGAGACCACGTTCGCCTTGACCGTGATCGACCGCTCGACCAGCTCCCGCAGCACCGGTGACGCCGCGTCGGTCGCCGCGGCCGGGTCCGCCTCGATCAGCTCGAGGATGCGCGGGTCGGCGATGAACCCGGTCTTGACCACCTCGGCCATCCCGGCCACCAGCTCGTGCTTGGGCAGCGTCTCCAGCGTCGCGAGGTCGACGAGGACGCCGGCCGGCGGATGGAACGCGCCCACCAGGTTCTTACCGGCCGCGGTGTTGATCCCGGTCTTGCCGCCGACCGCGGCGTCCACCATGCCGAGCAGCGTCGTCGGCACCTGCACCACGCGCACGCCGCGCAGCCAGCAGGCCGCGACGAACCCGGCGAGGTCGGTGACCGCGCCACCGCCGAGGCCGACGATCGCGTCCGTGCGGGTGAACCCGGCCTGGCCGAGCACGTCCCAGCAGAACCCGGCCACCTCGAGGGTCTTGCCGTCCTCGGCGTCCGGGATCTCCAGTGAGTGCGCCTCGAAGCCGCCGGCCCGGAGATCGTCGCGGACGGCCTCGCCGGTGGTGCGCAGCGCACCGGGGTGGATCACCGCGACCCGCTGGGCGCCCGCCAGCAGCGGCGCCAGCTCGCCGAGCAGCCCGTGCCCGACCAGCACCTCGTACGACGATTCGCCGGTCACCGCGATGCGCGTGACGTCGCCCGCGCCGGTACCGCGACCCAGCGTGCTGTTTCCGTCGGCCGGGGCGCTCATGCCGACACCTCCTGGAGCTGTGCGAGGACGTCCGCGGTGATGCCGTCCGGCGTGCGCCCGTCGGTGTCGACGACGACGGTCGCGACCTCCGCGTAGAGGGGAGCCCGCTGGGCGAGCAGCGTGCGCATCGTCGCCCGGGGGTTGAGCGCGAGCAGCGGCCGGGCCGTGTTGAGCCCGACCCGGTCGACGGCGTCGGAGAGCCCGACGTTCAGGTGGACGACGCGATGACCACGCAGCGCCGCTCGGGTGGCGTCCGCGAGCACCGCGCCGCCGCCCAGCGCGAGGACGCCGTCGTGGGTCTCCAGGGCTGCGACGACCGCGCTGGCCTCCAGCGCCCGGAACACCTCCTCGCCGTCGTCCACGAAGATGTCGCTGATCGGTTTACCCGCGCTCGCCTCGATGTCGTGGTCGACGTCGCGGAACGTCACGCCGAGCCGTTCGGCGAGCAGGACGCCGACCGTCGTCTTGCCCGCACCGGGCGGGCCGACCAGCACTGCGACCGGGCGGCTCACTCGATCACCAGCGCAGCCTTGTAGCCGGCGAGGTTGCGGCGGACCTCGTCGACCGAGTCGCCACCGAACTTCTCCATCGCCGCGTCGGCGAGCACCAGCGCGACCATCGCCTCGGCCACGATCGCCGCGGCCGGCACGGCGCAGACGTCGCTCCGCTGCGCGATCGCCTTCGCCGGCTCGCCGGTCGTGACGTCGACGGTGGCCAGCGCGCGGGAGATCGTCGCGATCGGCTTCATCGCGCCACGGATCCGCAGCACCTCGCCGGTCGTCATGCCGCCTTCGAGGCCACCTGCGTGCCCGGTCAGCCGCCGGACGCCGTCGGCGGTGTTCACGATCTCGTCGTGGGCGGCCGAACCCCGCGAGCGGGCCTGGGTGAACGCGTCACCGATCTCGACGCCCTTGAACGCCTGGATGCTGATCAGCGCACCGGCCAGCCGGGAGTCGAGCTTGCGGTCCCACTGGACGTGGCTGCCCAGACCCGGAGGAAGGCCGTAGGCGAGCACCTCGACGATGCCGCCGAGCGTGTCGGCGTCGGCCTTGGCGGCGTCCACCTCGGCGACCATCCGAGCCGAGGCGTCCGGGTCGGCGCAGCGCAGCGGGTCGGCGTCGATGCGCTCGCGGTCGGTCGGGGTGGGCAGCTCGGTGCCGTCCTTGACCGCGACCGAGCCGAGCTCGACGACGTGGCTGACGATCTCGACGCCGAGCGCCTGCCGGAGCAGCGACTGCGCCACGGTGCCGAGCGCCACCCGAGCGGCGGTCTCCCGGGCGCTGGCGCGCTCGAGGATCGGCCGGGCGTCGGTGAAGCCGTACTTCTGCATGCCGGCCAGGTCGGCGTGGCCGGGCCGGGGCCGAGTGAGCGGTGCGTTGCGAGCCAGGGTCGCGAGGATCTCCTCGTCGACCGGGTCCGCGGCCATCACCTGCTCCCACTTGGGCCACTCGGTGTTACCGACCCGGATCGCCACCGGGCTGCCGAGGCTGCGGCCGTGGCGGACGCCGCCGAGGATCTCCACCTCGTCCTGCTCGAACTTCATCCGGGCGCCGCGGCCGTAGCCCAGGCGGCGGCGGGCGAGCTGTTCGGAGATCTCGGTCGTGGTCACCGCGACGCCGGCCGGGAGGCCCTCCAACATCGCAACGAGGGCGGGTCCGTGCGACTCCCCCGCGGTCATCCAACGCAACATGGTTCCTAGCTTGTCACGTCACGGCTTCCGGCCGCCGCGCTGGAACCGCCCGTCCCGCAGAGTGACCGCTCGGCGAACGACGCCGGCCCCGCGATCGCGTCCGCGGTCGTTCCGCCCTCCGGCTGGCGACGCCCGAAGTTGCCGCGCGATCCGGGCGGGCGTCCCCGTGGTTGGCGCGCCTCGCCGGGCAAGCGCCCTCATGGTTGTCGCGCCTCCCGGGCAAGCACCCTCATCGTTGTCGCGCCTCCCGGGCAAGCGCCTCATGGTTGTCGCGCCTTCGGGGCAAGCGCCCCCATGGTTGTCGCGCCTCCCGGGCAAGCACCCCCATGGTTGTCGCGCCTTCGGGGCAGGCACCCCCATGGTTGTCGCGCCTTCGGGGCAGGCACCCCCATGGTTGTCGCGCCTCCCGGGCAAGCACCCCCTTGGTTGTCGCACCTCCCGGGCAAGCACCCTCGTGGTTGTCGCGTCTCCGGGGCAAGCACCCTCGTGGTTGTCGCGCCTTCCGGGTGATTACGGGGTGGTTGTCGCGCTGTGCGGGCGGCGCGCCGGATGAATGGCGCGGATTCCGCGCTATGGCACCGGAAGCACGACTTTCATTCGCGGAGGACCCCGAAAGGGCGACAACCAGGCTCAGCCGGCGGTGCACACAACGGTGAGGGCACCAGCGAGGAGGAACGGGCCGAAAGCCAGGCGGTCGGCGCGGCTGAGGCGGCGGGTGAGCAGCAGGGCCGCAGCGCACAGTCCGCCGTAGACGAAGCCGTACACGAGCGCGGCGAACACCGCTGACCAGCCGTACCAGCCGAGCGCGGCCCCGAGCAGCCCGGTGAGCTTCACGTCGCCGAAGCCGAACCCGGCCGGCACGGCCACCGCCAGCACGTAGAGCACACCGAACGCGACCAGCCCACCTGCGGCCGCCCGCGCCAACGGTGCCACACCGACGCCGCCGAGCAGGGCACCGGCGACCAGCAGCACCGTCAGCACCGGATAGGCCGGCAGCACCAGCGCGTCCGGTAATCGGTGCGTCCGGACGTCGACCGGCGCCAGCACAAACCCCAGCCCGGCGACGAACAGCAGCCCGGGGAGTTCCGGCGCCGCGCCCACGGCCCACGCGACCACCCCGCCGAGCGCAGCGGCGGCCACACCGACCCGCCCCGGCCCCGCTGCCCACCCACCGGCCGCCCGCGGCTCGGCGGCCGGGGGCCGCGCATGGTCCGCCGCCTGCGACCCAGGGCCCGGCCGCACACGGTCCGCCGCCTGCGACCCAGGGCCCGGCCGCACACGGTCCGCCGCCTGCGACCCAGGGCCCGGCCGCACACGGTCCGCCGCCTGCGACCCAGGGCCCGGCCGCACACGGTCCGCCGCCTGCGACCCAGGGCCCGGCCGCACACGGTCCGCCGCCTGCGACCCAGGGCCCGGCCGCACACGGTCCGCCGCCTGCGACCCAGGGCCCGGCCGCACACGGTCCGCCGCCTGCGACCCAGGGCCCGGCCGCACACGGTCCGCCGCCTGCGACCCAGGGCCCGGCCGCACACGGTCCGCCGCCTGCGACCCAGGGCCCGGCCGCACACGGTCCGCCGCCTGCGACCCAGGGCCCGGCCGCACACGGTCCGCCGCCTGCGACCCAGGGCCCGGCCGCACACGGTCCGCCGCCTGCGACCCAGGGCCCGGCCGCACACGGTCCGCCGGCTGCGGCTCAGGGGCCGGCCGCACACGGGGCTTTCCCGGGAAGCTCCGCCGCGCGGGGGTCGCTCGGGGCGAGCTTGGCCGCGCCCGCGAGCTCAGCGGTCGTGCCGACGGGCTCGGGGGCAGTACCGCTGCGGCGGCGGCTCGGGCTAATGCGGGCTCGCCCGCCACCGGTCCGCTCGCCACCAGCGCGACCCGCTCCACCGTCTCGGCGAGCCACCGCCCCGCGACCGCCGCGAGCACGACGACCACGAGCACCGTGGCGAGGTCGGCGCCGGTCACGGGGCGGCCCGGAGGCGACGCCGTGGCCGGACCGCCCGCACCGTCACCGTGCCCGGATCAGCGCGCCGCCGCGAGGGCGGCCCGCATCGCCTCGATCGGCGCGTCTCTCCCGGTCATCAGCCGCACCTGGTGCCCGGCCTGGTGCAGCAGCAGATCGAGCCCGGACACCACCCGGCACCCCGCCGCTGCGGCCGCGGTGGCCAGCGCGGTCGGCCAGGGGTCGTACACCACGTCGAACACCACGGCGCCCGGGCGCAGCACCGCGTGCGCGAGCGGATCGGCGATGCCCTTGGGCAGCGTGGCGATCACCAGATCCGCCTCGGCCAGCAGCGTCGGCGCCTCGTCCAGCGGTCGGAGGTCGAGCGACAGACCGAGGCGCTCGGCGGTGGTACGCAGGGCGTCGGCCCGGTGGGGAGACCGGACCAACACCGTCACCGCGCCAGTGACCAGCGGCGCGGCACCCGGAGCGGTTCCGGCCAGCGCCGCCAACGCGGCCTGCGCGGTACCGCCCGCGCCCAGCAGCAGCGGCGCGGACGCCATCTGCAGGCCGGCCTCACGGAGCGCGTCGGCCATACCGGGTGCGTCGGTGTTCTCCGCGCGGCGGCGGCCCGGCGCGAGCAGCAGCGTGTTCGCCGCACCGATCGCGGCGGCCTCGGCGCTGACCTCGGTGGCCACCGCGAGCGCGACCCGCTTGAGCGGCATCGTCAGCGACAGCCCGGCCCACTCGGCGCCGAGCCCGGAGACGAACGCGGGCAGGTCGTCCTCGGTGCACTCGACCCGGGTGTAACTCCAGTTCGAGATACCGAGCGCGGCGTAGGCGGCCGTGTGCAGCACCGGAGAGAGGGAGTGGGCGATCGGCGACCCGAGGACGGCAGCGCGCCGGACCGCACCGGACGGACCTCCGGCCGTCGGCTCCGTCACGGCTGAGTCAGTGGAGAACGTGGGCACGCCGCTCACAGTAGGCGGTTGGGGGGACGCCCCGCGGCCGCCGTCCACAGGCCCGCTGCACGGCGTCCACAGCCAGTGCCTCCGCCTCCGATCAGGGCTGCGCCGACCGTTCGTCCTCCGTTACCGTCCGCTCAGCAGCGCCCGACCTCGCGGCACTTCTCGATGTTGGCCAGGTGCGTGTTGTAGTCGTTGGTGAACGCAGAACGCCCGTCCTCCGACGTCACGACGAAGTAGGTCCAGTTGCCCGGCTCCGGGTTGGCCGCCGCCTTGAGCGCGGCATCCCCGGGGTTGCCGATCGGCGTCGGCGGCAGGCCCTGCCGGCGGTCGACGTGCGTGCTGTAGTTGTTGTCCGGGTCCTTCAGCTCGGCGTCGGTGACGATCGCCTTGCGGCCCTTGCCGGTGATGATCAGCCAGTACTGCGTCGTCGAGTCGAACTGCAGGTAGGAGAGCGCGCCGGTCTCGTTCAGCCGGTTGTAGATGACCCGGGAGACCTTCCCGAAGTCGGGCTCGATGCCCTCCTGCTCGATCAGCGAGGCGATGATCATCAGATCCCACTCGCTGACGCCGAGCTCGGTCGCCTTCTGGGCCAGCTCGTCCCTGGTCGCCGCCTGGACCGAGAGCGCGACCATCTGCTTGAGCAGCGAGGTAGCGGTGGTCTTGTCGTTGAACTCGTACGTCGACGGGTAGAGGAACCCTTCGAGCACCCGCTTGTCCGGGCTCGGACCACCCCATTCGGGCACGCCGAGGGCAACGGGATCCTTAGCGGCCGCTTCGAACTCGGGCAGCGGGATCCCGGTTTTCTTCGAGAGCCGCGGCAGGATCTCCTTGACCGTGAGGCCCTCGGGGATCGTCACGCTCGGTCCGAGCTTCCGGTTCTCCCGGTCGAGCAGCATCGCCAGGGCGTCCGCCGCCTTCATCTGCTTCTTCAGCGTGTAGCTGCCCGGCTGCAGCCCGGTGGTCGCGTCGGGGTTCTCCTCGGCAGCGTTGACGAACGCCTTGGCGCTGGCCACGACGTCGGCCTTGTACAGCGTGTTGCCGATGTCGGTGACGTTCTGACCCTGGGTGATCTCGATCGTCACCTCGCCGCTGCCTGGCCCGGGGTAGTCGTCGGCGGTGAAGAAGTCCCGCACCTTGTTCACGCCGTACCACCCGCCGAGCACGATCCCGCCGAGCACCGCGACCACGACCAGCAGAGCCACTAACGTCTTACCGCTGCTCCGCTCGGCTTTCCGCCGATGACGTCCGGGGGTGCCGGGGCCGTAGCTGCCCGACTCCTCCGTGAACGGCACGAGATCGAGGTCGTTCACGGCTGATCCGCACTCCGCTCCGCGTCCAACCAGGCCTGAAGGATCAGCACCGCGGCGGCCTGGTCCACCACAGCGCGGTGTTTTTTCCCGCGTACGCCCCTCTGGGAAAGAGTACGTCCCGCGATGACGGTCGTCAGCCGTTCATCGGACAACTGAACCGGCACCGGGTGGTGAGATTCACGCAGCCGTTCGGCCAATAGATCCGCATATTCACGAGCAGCCACCGCAGCGCGACCCTCCGCGCCGGAGAGCGATCGGGGCAGGCCCACGACGACCTCCACCGCTTCGTACTCAGCGACCAATGCGACTATACGGTCCAAATCCGATCGGTTCTTCATATCCCGAGCGACGGTCTCCACCGGGGAAGCCAGAATTCCGGACGGGTCGCTGGCCGCCAGCCCCACCCGCACCGCTCCGACGTCGACCCCGAGCCGGACGCCGCGCCTCACGGCCGGTGCCCCCGAAGCCAGGAGCGGCCCGCGAGCGGCGAGCACCCCTGAAGCGGCGAGCACCCCCGAAGCGAAGAGCGGCCTCGAAGCGGCGAGCGGCCCGGAAGCGGGGCGCCGCCCCGCAACGGCCGACGCCCCCGGCCCGCAGTGCGGGCCGGGGTCGGGCTGCCGTCGGTTCTCACGCGGAGGGAATACCCGCGACCAGGTCGGCGATGGACGCCAGCACCGTGGGCGCCGCATCGGCCGGCACGCCGCCGCCCTGGGCGAGGTCGTCGCTCCCGCCGCCGCGACCCGAGAGCGCGCCCTTGACCAGCGCCGACGCGGAGATTCCCCGGCCGCGCGCGGCCTGGTTCACCGCGACGACGAGCGACGCCTTGCCGTTCGCGCGCGCCGCGACGGCGACCACGCCGGGACGCTCGGCGGCGAGCCGGCCCCGGATCTCCTGCGCCAGCGACCGGACGTCGTTACCGGCCGTGCCCTCGGGAGCCTCGACCGCCGCGACCGCGACACCGTTCACGTCGCGCGCCCCGGCGGCGATGTCCCCGGCGCCGGAGAGCACCGCGGCGGCCCGCAGCTTCTCCAGCTCGCGCTCGGCGTCCCGGAGCTGGGCGACGACCGACGCGACCCGGTCGGGCAGCTCGTCCGGCTTGGCCTTGAACTGCTCGGCCAGCTTCGAGACCAGCAGGTGCTCCTTGGCCAGGAATCGGAACGCGTCCAGCCCGACCAGCGCCTCGACCCGGCGGACACCGGACCCGATCGACGCCTCCGAGAGCAGCTTGACGACGCCCAGCTGGCCCGACCGCGCCGCGTGCGTACCACCGCACAGCTCGCGCGCGTACTCGCCGACCTCCACGACCCGCACTTCGTCGCCGTACTTCTCGCCGAACAGCGCCATCGCGCCGATCCGCCGCGCCTCGGCCTGCGAGGTGATGAACGCGCGCACCTCGAGGTCGTCGAGAAGGACGGCGTTCACCTCGTCCTCGACGTCGGAGAGCACGGATTGGGGAACCGCGCCGGGCGTGTTGAAGTCGAAACGCAGACGTCCGGGCGCGTTCAACGACCCCGCCTGGGTCGCCGACTCCCCCAGTGCGCTGCGGATCGCGGTGTGGATCAGGTGGGTCGCGGTGTGCGCGCGGGAGATCGACCGGCGGCGGTCCACGTCGATCGTGGCCAGCACCGGGTCGTCCTGCTTGATCTCCCCGTCGACGACCTTCCCGCGGTGCACGATCAGACCCGGCAACGGCTGCTGGACGTCGAAGACCTCGAGCTTGCCGCCGGGCGTCACGATCACACCCTGGTCGGGCTGCTGGCCACCGCCCTCGGCGTAGAACGGGGTGGAGTCGAGAACGACCTCGACCTCCTCACCCTGCCCGGCGCCGCTGCGGATCGCGCCGTCGCGCCCGATGATCCCGCCGATCCGGCCCTCGCGCTCCACCTCGAGGTAGCCGGTGAAGTTCGTCGGGCCGGTGCGGTCGAGCACCGAGCGCAGCACCGAGGTGTCGGCATGGCCGGTCTTGCGCGCCTGCGCGTCGGCCTTCGCGCGCTGCCGCTGCTCGGCCATCAGCCGCCGGAAGCCCTCTTCGTCGACGGTGAGGCCCTGCTCGGCCGCCATCTCCAGGGTGAGGTCGATCGGGAAGCCGTACGTGTCGTGCAGCTGGAAGGCGCTCGCGCCGGAGAGCTGCTCGCCGCCCGTCTGCTTGGTCTCGGCGACCGCGGTGTCCAGGATGGTGGTTCCCGACCGGAGCGTGGCGCGGAACGCGTCCTCCTCGGCGTACGCGTACCCAGCAATGCGCTGGTAGTCGGTCTCCACCTCCGGATAGGACGCGCTCATCGCGTCCCGGGCGACCGGGAACAGCTCGGGGAACGACGGGTCCTCGTAGCCGAGCAGGCGCATCGAGCGCACCGCCCGGCGCAGGATCCGGCGCAGCACGTAGCCGCGGCCCTCGTTGCCCGGCGTCACACCGTCGCCGATCAGCATCAGCGCGGTGCGGACGTGGTCGGCCACCACGCGCAGCCGGACGTCGTCCGGGTTGGGGTGCCCGTCATGCTGCTGGTGCGCCGGATAGTGCTTGCCGGAGAGCTGCGCCGCCTTGTCGAGGATCGGGCGGACCTCGTCGACCTCGTAGAAGTTGTCGACGCCCTGGAGCAGGAACGCGACCCGCTCCATGCCCATGCCCGTGTCGATGTTCTGCGCCGGCAGGTCACCGAGGATCGGGTAGTCGGTCTTGCCCTGCCCCGGACCCCGCTCGTACTGCATGAAGACGAGGTTCCAGAACTCCAGGTACCGGTCGCCGTCGGGCTCGACGCCCGGCGTGTTGACGTACTCCGGGCCGTACTCCGGGCCGCGGTCGATCAGGATCTCCGAACACGGGCCGCACGGACCGGGAACGCCCATCGACCAGAAGTTCGGCCCCTTGCCCAGCCGGATGATCCGCGACTCCGGTACGCCGACCGCGTCGCGCCAGAGCCGGAACGCCTCGTCGTCCTCTTCGTAGACCGAGACCCAGAGCTTCGACTCGTCGAACCCGTAGCCGCCGTCGGCCGGGGAGTTCGTGACCAGCTCCCAGGCGTAGCGGATCGCTCCGTCCTTGAAGTAGTCGCCGAAGCTGAAGTTGCCGTTCATCTGGAAGAACGACCCGTGCCGGGTCGTCTTTCCGACCTCGTCGATGTCGAGCGTCCGCACGCACTTCTGGACGCTGGTCGCACGCGGGTAGGGCGGGGTCACCTGACCGAGGAAGTACGGCTTGAACGGCACCATGCCTGCGTTGACGAACAGCAGGTTGGGATCGTCGGCGATCAGGCCCGCGCTGGGTACCACGGTGTGGCCGCGCTGGGCGAAGTGATCGAGGAAGCGTTGCCGGATCTCAGAGGTCTTCATCGCCAGGTGTCCGTCGGTTCGAATGGAAAGAGTGAATCGTTCAGCCTCCCCGGCCCAGGACGCTGGGGCGAGGCCGGCTGAACAATCCTCGTCGACACTATCTCTCGCCGGTCCCGGGCGGCGCTGCCCATATTCGCCCGGCGGGTCCCGGAGCGGGCGGCGCCCCGGGCGAACCGCTGGAGCGCAGGGCCGTCCGGACTGCACCGAACCGCCTACTCGGGACGCGTAGCCACCGCACGGCGCCGGTCAGCACGACCGGCGCGGCACCCCCCGCGAGCACCGGGTCACGGTGCTCGATGCGCTCCACCCTCGGCGGTGGACTGTCCCTCCGCGAGCGCTCGGGTCAGCTCGACCTCGCGCTCGGCCATCGCGACGCGGGCCTCCTCGACGAACGCCCGGACCGAGTCGAGCAGGTCCACGGCCGACCCGCGGGCCGAGTCGGCCAGCCCGCGCGGGCTGTAGGCCTCCGCGGTCTTGGAGACCTTACGGACGACGAGGACGCCGACCGCTACGCCGATGCCCAGCCAGAACAACCGTCGCATCAGGCGCCCCTCCGACGCTTCTTGAGCTCGTCGCGGACCTCACGCTCGACTTCGTTGGCCCGGCGCGCCCGGAGCGCGGAGCGAACGCCGTAGCTGAACGCGGCGGCCTTCACCAGCGGGCCGGACACCGTGGCGCCGAACAGCGTCGTCACCTGGGCGATGCTGCCGGTCACCGCGGAGACGTGGTCGGTCAGCGTGTCGACCTTGTCCAACTGGTGGTTGACGCCGCCGAGGGTCTGATTGACACCGTCGACCGTGACGTGGGCACTGGCCAGGATCGGCACTGCCTGCTCGGTGATGTCGGTAATGGCCTTGGTGGCTGCGTCGACCGTGCGGCCGAGCTTGATCAACGGCACGGCGAGCGCACCGACCAGAAGGACGAACGCAACGGCGGCGATGATGGCCGCGATTCCGCCGAGAGACACCGGCGAGTCTCCTTGGATGAGGTGGGCTCGAATGAACTCTTTTCGACCGGTGGCGGCTGAGGTCGCGTCACCTAGGGAGGGTCCGAGGTTGAAAAGGGTTCAGCGGCTAGACCCTACCGCCTGCGGCGATCACGCTCAGCACAGGTCCCGCGTGTGGCGCGTGTGGCGGGAGGGTTCCCGGATCGGCGAACGACGCAGATGACCGCCTCGATGCAGTCCACAGACCGTGTGGAGTGCGCCCGGACGACAATCCGCGCGGGCGCGACTACTGTCCACGCACCGCGGCGCGGATCCGGTCCAGACGCTCGGCGATCGGACGCTCGGCGCCGCGCCGCGTGGGGTGGTAGTAGTCGCGGCCGACCAGCTCGTCCGGCGGGTACTGCTGGGCCACCACCCCGGCCGGGTCGTCGTGCGGGTAGCGGTACCCCTTGCCGTGGCCGAGCGCCTTCGCGCCGGGGTAGTGCGCATCCCGGAGCGCCGGTGGCACCGCGCCGGCCTTCCCCGCGGCGACGTCCGCGAGCGCAGCGCCGATCGCGGTCGTCACCGCGTTGGACTTCGGAGCGGTCGCCAGGTGCACGACCGCGTGCGCCAGCGTCAGCTGGCCCTCGGGCAGGCCGATCAGCTGGATGGTCTGGGCCGCGGCCACCGCGGTGGGTAGTGCGGTCGGATCGGCCATGCCAACGTCCTCGCTGGCGAAGATCACCAGGCGCCGCGCGATGAACCGGGGGTCCTCGCCGGCGGTGAGCATCCGGGCCAGCCAGTGCAGCGCCGCGTCGACGTCCGAGCCGCGCATGCTCTTGATGAACGCGCTGATGACGTCGTAGTGCGCGTCGCCGTCCCGGTCGTAACGCACGGCGGCCTTGTCGACCGCCGCCTCCGCGGTCACGAGGTCGATCTCCACCGGCTCGTCACCGGCCGCGTCCGCCGCGTCGGCGTCGCCCGCCTCCGGGGCACCTGTCGCGTCCACGGCGGCGGCCGCCGAACCGGCCGCCCCGGCCCCAGGGGCACCTGCCGCGTCCGCGGCGGTGGCCGCCGAA